>NZ_MUYZ01000425.1:0-4059 GCF_003013775.1 Micromonospora sp. MH33 | reverse complement strand
GCCCGGGCGGCCGTGCCCGCGGCCACCACCCTGGCCGCCGTGCCCGGCCAGCGGGGCGAGGCGCGCGAGATCGTGGTCGGCGTGGACGCCGACCGGGCCCGCGCGGACGCGCACGCCGCCTGGGACGAGCTGCTCGACACGCTTGTCGACTTCCACGTCCGGGTGGACCTGACGGAGACACCCCGGACGACCGCCGAGCGGCTGGCCCGGGAGGCGCTGGTCGAGGACGCCGGGGCGGTGACCGGCGTCCGGCTGCTGGGCCGGGCGGAGGAGCGGGCCCGCTACGCCCGCGACCCGCTGACCGGCGAGGAGCTGTACCCCGCCCTGCGGTCGGTGCGCGGCGCCCTCGCGGCCCGGGCGGACCGGCGTACCCGGCTGTTGGCGGCGCTGTTGCCGCCGTCGGTGCTGCTGCGCTGGCGGAACACCCTGACCGACCGCTCGACCCGACTGGTCACCACGACCGGGCAGGTGCGGCAGCGGCTGCTGCGCTGGAACCCGCGTCGTCTCCTGGCGGGCCGACCGGCCCGCTGACCCGGTTCCGCCCGCCGGCGCTCCCCCGCCGGCGGGCCGGACCGGGTCGCCTCAGGCAGCAGCGGACGCGCCGGGAATCAGGGCGCGGGGATCGGGGCGGGCGGGATCAGAGTGCGCGGGCGATCTGCGAGAGCATCAGGGCGCGCGGAAGCGACAATGCTCGCCGGCCGCTGCCGGCGATCCATCGTCGCGAGGACCCGCCCTTCTCACGGGCGGGATGTGCTCAGCGGTGGCCCTCCGGGCGCTGCCGCCAGCGGTCCTCCATCCGGTCGAGGAAGGAGCCCCGGCGGCCGCTGCGGCCACGGGGACGACGACGGCTCGTCGTGCCGCCGACCACGTGCAGGTCGGGCGACTGGGACCGGCGGTGCGACTGCACCGCGTAGCCCAACGAGGCCAGCATGACGACGAAACCCGCCACGGCCAGCGGGGGCGTCTTGATCACGGCACCGTAGATCAACAGGGCCAGACCAGCGATGACCACGCCGGCAGCGACGAGCACGCGACGCCGCGCGTGGAAACGCGGGTCGCTGGCGCGCACGGCCGAGGCGAATTTGGGGTCCTCGGCAAGCGACCGCTCGATCTGCTCGAACAGCCGCTGCTCGTGCTCCGAGAGCGGCACGGCACTCCTCCCCGGTCACGTTGGTCGGCCCGGTCGGGCCGACAGACCGTGGCAGCCATCCGGCTGCTTACCCGCAAGTCTACGAGGGGGCTCGCGCGTCGGAAAGCGGGACGACCTACGGCCGGGTCGGTTTTTCGCCTCGCCGGGCATCACGCCTGCCGAGAAGACTGGCCGGACCTATGACGGACCGCCCGAATCGGGCGGCCGCCGCGTCGGCCGCCGCCTCCGCCTCCCGCCAGCCGCGCTCCGGCGCGCCCAGGGTGAGCTGCTGCGGCGTCTCCTCCGCCGCGGCGAGCCCCTCCATCCGGACGCCGACCAGACGGACCGGCTCGTCGGGGGCGAGGGCGGTCCAGAGCGCCCAGGCCGTGTCGAACATCTCCCGGGCCGTGTCGGTGGGCACACCGAGGGTGCGGGAGCGGCTGACCGTGCGGAAGTCGGCCAACCGCACCTTGAGCGACACGGTCCGCCCCACCTGACCCGCCGCGCGCAGCCGGGCGCCGGCCTTCTCCGCGAGGGCGAGCAGCGCACGACGGATCTCCGCCGGGTCGGTGACGTCGGTGTCGAAGGTGACCTCCGCGCCGATGGACTTCTCCACGTGCTCCGGGGAGACCCGGCGCGGGTCCCGCCCCCAGGCCAGCTCGTGCAGGTGGCCGGCGGACGCCTCCCCCACCGCCCGGCGGAGCAGGCCCGGCGGCGCCTCGGCCAGGTCGCCCACGGTGCGCAGGCCGAGCCTGCGCAGCGCCTCGGCGGACCGCTCCCCCACCCCCCACAGTGCCGCCACCGGCAGCGGGTGCAGGAACTCCAGCACCCGGTCGGCGGGCACCACGAGCAGGCCGTCCGGCTTGGCCCGGGTGGAGCCGAGCTTGGCCACGAACTTGCTCGGCGCCACCCCGACCGAGCAGGTCAGCTCCTGCTCCTCGGCGACCCGGCGGCGGATCAGCCGGGCGATCTCGGTCGGGGCGCCGAAGAGCCGCCGGGCGCCGGCCACGTCGAGGAACGCCTCGTCCAGGGACAGCGGCTCGACCAACGGGGTGACGTCGCGGAAGATCCGCATCACCGCCCGCGAGGCGGCCGAGTAGGCGGTGAAGTCCGGCGGCAGGTAGACCGCCTGCGGGCAGAGCGCCCGGGCCCGGGCGGTGGGCATGGCGCTGCGGACGCCGAAGCGGCGGGCCTCGTAGCTGGCCGAGCTGACCACCCCGCGCGGACCGATCCCGCCCACCACCACCGGGCGGCCGCGCAGTTCGGGGCGGCGGCGCACCTCCACCGAGGCGAAGAAGGCGTCCATGTCGACGTGCAGGATCGGACAGCCGGTGTCGTCGGCGTCCGGCCCGAAGCGCGGATCACCGCCCCGGGGCAACGACTGGCTGCGGCCCATCCCCGCAGGCTAGCCGCCCGGTCCGACAGTCCCGCCGGCCGACCGGCCCGCGTCGGGTCAGCCGCGGACCACCAGCAGCGGGATGGTCATCTCGGCGGCGGTGTCCGCGCCGTGGTACGCGACCAGCCGGGACTCCATCGGCGGCTCCGAGCGGGTGGCGACCACCGCGTACGTGTCGCGGCAGACCACCACCACGTCGCCGATCCGGTCCAGGTGCGCCTCCGGCACCGGCCCGAACCAGCCGGTCGCCACCGCCTCCGCCCGGGTCAGCACCCGGGCGGCGCCGTCCAGCACCGCCGACCAGGCAGCCACCACGTCGGCGGTGGCGCCCGGCTCGACGTGCAGGTAACGGACCCGGGGCTCGCCGGCCACCACCCGGACGCCGGCCCGCAGCCGGGGGTCGGTGTCGAGGTCGATCCGGTGCCCGTCGGGCACGTTGAGCTGCCCGTGGTCGGCGGTGACCAGCAGCGCGGCGTCCGGCGGCAGCCCGTCGACCAGCCGGGCGAGCAGCCGGTCCACCTCGGCGGCGGCCAGCCGCCAGGGCGCGGAGTCCACGCCGGTGAGGTGCCCGTGCCGGTCCAGGTCGGGGTGGTAGCCGGAGACCAGGGTCGGCCCGGGACCGGCCGCCAGGGCGGCGAGCATCCGCTCCGCGAGCGGGTCGACGCCCGCCGCGCCCCGGTAGTCGCCGCCCCGGTTCGCGGCCAGGGTGAGGCCGCTGCCGCCGTACTCCGGGCGGCTGACCACGGTGACCGCCACCCCGGCGGCGCGGGCCCGCTCGTACCAGGTGGCGACGGGCTGCCAGCGCAGCGGCTCCGGGTCGCCGGTCCACTCGATGTGGCTGAGCACCCGGTCGGTGCCCGGCACCCGGACCTTGAAGCCGAGCACCCCGTGCGCGCCGGACGGGGTGCCGGTGCCGAGGCTGACCAGGCTGGTCGGGGTGGTGGAGGGAAAGCCCGAGGTGAGCGGGACGCCGACCGTGGCGGCCAGCCCGGCCAGCGTCGGCGCGTACCGGGCGGCGGTGGGGATCTGGTACCAGCCGAGCCCGTCGACCAGCAGCACGGCGACCCGGCGCACCCCGGCCAGCCGGGGCGCCAGGCCGAGCAGGTCGGCGGCGCCGGGCACGCCGAGCAGCGCGAGCGCGCTGGGCAGCACGTCGACCAGGCTGCCGCCGCCGTAGCGGGGCGCCACCCGGTCGAGCGGACCCACCGCCGGGCCGGTCATGCCGGGCGGCGGGCGAACAGGTGCAGCTGGACGGCGAGGTCGCGGTAGGGCGGCCGGGCGGCGAGGGCCCGTTCCAGCTCGACCAGGGCGGCCGACTGGCCGTCCGCCACCGCGGCCGGGAGCAGGTCGGCGAGCACGCGTACGCCGTGGATCTCCTCGACGGTGAGCCCGGCGGCGGCGAGCAGGGCGGTGACGCCGTCGGCGTCGTAGCGGCGGCGCAGGGTGTCCCGGGGTCCCGCGGCGCCGGCCGGGTCGGCGGCGAGCGCGGCGGCCACGTCCAGGTGGCCGTTCATGGCCCGGGCCAGCACGGCGG
>NZ_MUYZ01000424.1:0-4077 GCF_003013775.1 Micromonospora sp. MH33 | reverse complement strand
GGACGGCTCGGCGGCCACCGCGGCCAGGGGCAGCACCGGCTGGGCGGTCAGCAGCGCCGCGAACCAGGGCACGGTCAGCCGGCTCAGCCGCGCGTACCCGGCCGCGACCGCCGCGCCGGTCCCCCCGACCAGCGCGGCGTACCGGCTGCCCGGCCAGCCGGCCACCCCGAACAGGTCCACCGACCAGGCGGCGTACCCGTCGAGGAGCACCAGGAGCAGGCCCACCGCGGCGAACGTCTCGGCGGTGCCGCGCAGCCCGCGCGCCCGGGCCACCAGCGGCGCGGCGAGGGCGAGGGCGGTTAAGGCGAGCAGGATCAGCGCCCGCCCGGCGACCCCGAACGCGGCCCAGGCGACCGCCGTGAAGACCACCGCCGCGGTGCCGAGCAGCAGTCCACCGAGGACGAAGAGCAGGCTCTGCACCGCGCGGGTGGAGGTCTCCGCCCCGCCGGGGCGTACCGGGGCGGGGGCCGGCTGCGGGCGCACCGGCGGCACCGGCGGAGCGGGCACGACCGGGCGCGGCGCCGGGATCTCCAGGCGGATCCGGGCGGCCAGTTCGGCCCGCCGCTGCCGGGCCGTGGACAGCCGGCCGGCCAGCTCCTGGTACGCGACCCGGGCCGCCTCGACCCGCGGCGCCAGCCCGGCGATCTCCCGGTCCAGCCGGACCACCTCGGCGGCCGGCGGGTACGGCGGGGCGGGTGGACAGAGTAGGCGTACCTAGGGGCGGGTGTGGTCGTGCACCCAGGCCGCGTAGTCCGGGTTGCCGCTCTCCACCCGGGTGACCAGGATCTCCGGCACCTCGTACGGGTGGTTGGCGCGGATCTGGTCGACCAGCGCGTCCACCCGGTCCGGCGCGGTCTTGAACTGGACCGACCACTCCGCCGTGGTCTGGATCGCCGACTGCCACCAGTAGGTGCTGTCCACCTGCCCGCCGACCTGGGCGCACGCCGCCAGCCGGCCGGCGACGGCCGCGGCCGCCAGCAGGTCCGCGACCCCGCGGGCGTCCACCACCGTCGTCACCACGCAGATCTGCTCCACCAGCGCACCCTACGTGGCGCTCCGGCCGGTCCGCTGCACGCGCACCGAACCGATCGCTAGTCGGCGCCCGTCCCGTCCCGATTGGCGGCGATCCACCGGTCGATCCGGGCCCACCAGTCGAACAGCCAGTCGATGCGCTCCTGCTTCCCGACCGGCACCTCCTCGGGCGGCACCGACCAGAACCGCATCACGATCCGCTTGTCCATCGGCAGCTCGCGCCACACGTCGGCGACGGTGACCATCTGATCCAGCCCGGTGTGCGCCACGAAGATCACCCCGGCGTCCGGGGCGGCGTCGAGGGCGGCGAGCAGCCCACCCGGCTGCGGGGCGAGCACGTGCTGCATCCGCTCGGCGCGCAGCGCCATCCGCTCCAGGCCGAGGGCGCGCAGCCGGGCGATGCCCCGCAGCCGGCGCTTCGGCGTGAAGTTGCCGCCCTCCGGGAAGATCACGAAGGCGTCGTCGTCGTCCAGGCCGGTGGCGAGGTGGCCGATCTGCCGGATCGCCGACTCCCGACCGTCCGGCCCCGGCGCGATGAACCGGTTGGGCAGCCGGTTGAGCAGGATGTCGATCGCCGGGTCCCACTGGAGGGTCTCCTTCAGCACGATCCGGGGCTCCCGGTGGAACCAGTTCACCAGCGCGTGGATCAGGATGAACGAGTCGCCCGGGCCGGCGTGCCGGCAGAGCACCAGCTCGGGACGGCCGGGCAGGGCGGTGTCCGGGTCGGTGCCGACCACGTCGATGCTCAGCCGCAGCGTCCAGCGGGCCTGCCAGAACAGCACCCGCAGGAAGTGGCCGGCGAGCACGTAGTGCGCCCGCTGGAAGGCCGGCGACCGCTTGCGCGCGCCGAAACCCGAGGCGAGCCAGAGCACGAAGAGGGCGAGCAGCGCGGCCGCGTCCCAGACCAGGTAGACCGTGCCGATCCAGAGCAGCCGCAGGGGGCGCAGCCGCCCCGGCACCAGCGGCGACGCCGCCAGGGCCAGCAGCGCCCAGGCCGGCAGGGTGGTCACCACGGCGACGGCGAGCAGCACCACGCCGGGCGCGAGCAGCATCCGGCGTACCCACCGCGGCGGCAGTGGCATCAGCGCTCCAGCGCGGTGTCCAGGTAGCGGCGGGAGGCGGTGTACGCCCGGCTGATCCGCCGCCCCACCGCCGCGATGTCCCGGTACGCCCACGGGCTGTCGTCGCGCGGCTCCAGGCCGCCGGTCGGCAGCACGTGCACCTCCACCCCCTCCGGCAGCGCCGCCATCTCCCGGGCGAACCGGTGCCGGCGGGCGATCTCGAACGCCACCTGGGCGATCTCCCACGGCCGGCGGGGCGGGCTCAGCTCGCGCTCGATCCGGCCCACCTGGAGCACGAAGATCTGCGTGGCCCCGGCCGCGACGGCCTCGCCGACCGGGATCGAGTTGACCACTCCGCCGTCGATGTAGTGCTGGCCGTCGATCTGGGTCGGCGGCAGCAGCCCGGGCACCGAGGCGGAGGCGAGCACCGCCGGCACCACCGGTCCGCTGTGGAACCAGTGCTCGGCGGCGCGCTCGATGTTCGCCGCGCAGCAGCGGAACGGCACCCTCAGGTCGGCGAAGGTGGTCTCCTCGCCCAGTTCGCTCTCCAGCAGCCGGCGCAGCGGCCGGGGCGAGTGCAGGTGGGTGCGCGCGGCGAAACGGCGCAGCTGCCGGGCGACCGAGTCGCCGTACACCTCGCTCGCCTCCGGCGAGGCCCAGAGCCGGACCAGCCGGTCGGTGACGGCCTCGCTCGGGTCGGCGGCCACCAGGGCGCCGTTGACCGCGCCGATCGAGGTGCCGAGCACCAGGTCGGGTTGGATCCCGACCCGGAACAGGGCACGGAGCATGCCCACCTCGACCGCGCCGAGCACTCCCCCGCCGCCGAGCACGAACGCCACCGGACCGCCTGCCATGCCGTTCATCCTGGCACGCGGCGCGCAACCCGCCCGCCGCCCCGGTCGGGCCGGTCGCCGCCGTCACCGGGCGCGACCGGCGCGGCGCGGGCCGCGACCGGGGAACGGACAGCCGTTGACAGGCCGGACACATTCCCGCAACCTGATAGCGCTCCCAAGCCCAGGCAGGTGCGATGTGAAGGCGACGCTGCACGCCGGCCGGCTGCTGGCCCGCAGGTACCGGCTCGTCGACCAGATCGGGGCCGGCGGCATGTCGGTGATCTGGCGGGCCCGCGACGAGGTGCTCGACCGGGTGGTGGCGGTGAAGGTGCTCGCCCCCTCGCTCGCCGCCGACGCCCGGTTCCGCGACATGGTGCGTGAGGAGGCCCGCTCCGCCGCCCAGCTCGTCCACCCGCACGTCACCGCCGTGCACGACTACGGCGAGACGGTGGCGCCGGACGGCTCGATCACCTCGTTCGTGGTGATGGAGCTGCTCAGCGGCGAGGAGCTGGAGCACCGGCTCACCGAGGGGCCGCTGCCCTGGCCGGCGGCGGTGGAGACGGGCGCGCAGGTGGCCGAGGCGGTGGCCGCCGCGCACCGGCTGGGCATCGTGCACCGGGACATCACCCCGTCGAACGTGATGATGACCCGGGTCGGCGCCAAGGTGCTCGACTTCGGCATCGCCACCCGGGTCGGCGCGCCGGACGAGGACGAGGACGGTGGCACCTTCGGCACCCCGGCGTACGTGGCGCCGGAGCGGCTGGACGGGGCACCGGCCCAGCCGGCCACCGACGTCTACTCGCTGGGCGTGCTGCTCTACGAGACGCTGACCGGGCAGCCGCCGTACCCGGCGGACACCTGGGAGCAGCTCAGCGCGGCGCTGGCCGAGGATGCCGCGCCCACCCTGGACGGCGTACCCGGGCTGCCCGCGCCGGTCGCGGAGATCTGCCTGCGCTGCCTGGCCCGCGACCCCCGGCGGCGGCCCACCGCGCACCAGGTGGCGGCCGTGCTCCGCGACCAGTTGCTGCCCGCCGACCCGCAGGCCGCCACCATGCTGGCCCCGACCGTGACCCTGCCGGCGCTGCCCACTCCGGAGCGATCGCCGGCCGGGCCCGAGGCCCCCGCGCCCGTCCCCGCCGGGGCGTCCGGGC
>NZ_MUYZ01000423.1:0-4115 GCF_003013775.1 Micromonospora sp. MH33 | reverse complement strand
CGCGCCGCCGGCCACCACCCGGACCCCGGCGTCGCGGGCGATCTCCCGCAGCCGCTGCCGGGGGCCGCCCGGCTCCAGCGGCACGTACGCGGCGCCGGCCAGCAGCACGCCGAGCACGGTGACCACCAGGTCGGGGGTACGCGCCCCGCAGACGCCGACCCGGTCGCCGGGGCCGATCCCGCGCTCGCGCAGCGCGGCGGCCAACCCCGCGGCCCGGTCGACGAGCTGCCGGTAGGTCAGCCGGGTGTCCCACTGGCGTACCGCCACCGCGTCGGGGGTGCGGGCGGCCTGCGCGGCGATCAGGTCGGCCAGGGTCGCGTCCGGCCAGGGCAGGTCCGCCCCGTACGTGGCGCTGACGGTCAGGATGTCGGTCACCCGTGGTCTCCCCGGTGCTCGGCTGGGTCGGTGATCTGGAGGCGCAGTTCGCTGACGTAGCCGCGGCCCTGCGCGTCGGTGACCCAGGACCGGTCCGGGGTGGGCAGCAGCTCGGAGACCACGATCGGGACGTCCGGGCTGGTCCGGTGGGCGGAGTCCACCATGGCGCAGAGCGACTGCGCGTACAGCGGGCCGGTCAGGTCGACGTAGCAGGGCTTGATCTCGGTGCCCACCTTGACGAACACCCGCTCGGGCAGGCCGGCGGCCGCCCGCCACCGGCGTACGGCGAGGTAGCGGGCCGTCTCGTCGGTGTGCCCGGCCAGGCCGCATCCGCCGGCCGTGCTCCGCCAGGTGCGGCGGGCCACCACCAGCCGGTCGATGGTGATCCGGGGCGTGTGCGGGGCCGGGTCGAGCAGCTTGAAGGCGTCCAGCAGCAGCGAGTCGAGCAGGCTGGCGAAGACCTCCATGAGCGGCCACCGTCCGCCGTCGGGGAAGACGGCGACGAGCTGGCCGGCGGCACCCTCCACGGTGACCGCGGTGGCCGGCACCAGCTGGTCGGGGTCCGCGCCGTGGGCGCTGTCGATGCCGAGCTGGCGGTCCGCGGGCCCGGTCAGCCCGTACGTGGTGCGGGTGGTCCGGCGGGGGTAGCTGTCCGGCCAGATCAGCCGCAGCCGGGCGGGGCCGAGGTCGGCGTCACCGGCGGCCCGCAGCGCGGCCGGGTCGCGGTGGAACGGGCTGAACACGGCGCTGTCGTAGGCGACATGGGCCGGGTGCAGCTCGCCGAGCACGAGCAGGAACTCACCCCGCCGGATCGCCTCCGGCGAGGCCGCGCTGAGCTGGACGTCCGGGTTGTGCAGCCGGGCCGACGGCCAGCCGGGGCGCTCCGCGGGGAAGAGCTGCCGGACCCGCTCGGCCAGGTCCTCGGCGCGCAGCAGCAGCTCCGCCTGGTCGGCGGGCAGGTCGCGCAGGCCGAACAGCTCGGCCCACCGCTCGGTGAAGGCGGCGCCGGCCCGGCCGATCGGGCCGTCCGGTGCGACCAGCGTCCCCTGGGCCAGCGACCAGAGGTCGGCCAGCCGCACCGGGCCGTCGGCGGCCAGCTCGTCGTGCAGCTCGGTGAAGAGGTCGGCACACCGGGCGGCGACCTCCCCGGTGAACCACCGGGCGGTCTGCAGCACCAGCTCCAGCGGGCCGGCCAGCGCGTCCAGGACGGCCGAGCCGACGGTGAACTCCAGGTCCCGGGCGGTCTCCTCGTAGCAGACGGTGCGGCCCACGTACATCTGGCCGCTCTGGCGGGTGGCCGGCCGGCCGGTCACCGCCGTGAACTCGGTGTTCAGGGCGGCCAGGGCGGCGCCGAGCCGGTCCGGGTCGCCGGCGGCGGCGGCGACCGCGTCCCGGGCCGCGCGGAGCCGGTCGAAGCCGGCCGCCACCTCGGCCCGGACGCCCTCGTCACCGATGAGCCCGATCCGCTCGACGAGCATCCGCTCGGCGTCGGGGCTGACCGGCAGGTTGGCGCCCCAGATGAGCTGGCCGCGATCGACCCACCGGTCGAGCAGCAGGTAGACGTCGTCGACGCCGTGCACTTCGCCGTCGGCGTGCATCCGCTCCGCCAGCTCGACCGCGGGCGTCCGCCCGTCGCAGGCGGCGAGCAGCCGGGCCTCGGTCGGGGTGAGCGCGATCGGCGGGTGCAGTGGCCAGCGCAGCTGGCGCCCCTCGACGGTCAGGTGCGGTTGCAGCGCGGGCGCCCACCAGCGGCGCACCGCGAGGTCGTCGGCGAGCCGGTCGGCGTACGCGATCAGCGCCCATGCCTCGAAGAACACGTGTCGCCGGTCGACCAGCGCCGGGCCGGGCGACAACCGGACACCCGGCTCCGCCGGATCGAAGGTCCCCCAGCAGACCGGCCCGAAGAAGCCGATCGTCTCCGCCTTGCCGCAGTACCGCTGCCAGTAGCGCAGCAGGCTCAGTTCGCGCTTGCGCCGGCGTACGTTGCGCACCTCGGGATCGGTGCGCAGCAGGCCGTCGAGCGCCACGAGCATGGCCGGGTTCTGCCAGGTGACCGCCTCGCGCAGCAGCGGGTCGGCGGCGAGCTCGTTCACCACGGCGGACGACTCGGCGAACGCCTCGCGCAGCACCTTGTCGAGCAGTTCCGGGCCGCTCGCGCCGGTCAGCACCGCGTCGGCGACGGCCGCCGCCTCCGGCGCGGCGAACCGGTCGAGCCCCGCCGCCGGGAAGCCGGCGGTGCGCAACACCATGTCCCGCCAGACCGACCAACCGGTCTCCCCCAGCGGCAGCAGGTGGCTCATCGGTGCTCCGTTCCCTGGGTGTCCACGAGGTGCAGGCGCAGCTCGCTGAAGTAGCGGCGGCCCGCGCCGTCGGGCACCCACGCCTGGTCCGTGGTGGGCAGCATCTCGCTGACCGTCAGCGAGACGCCGTCGCCGCCGTCGACCCGGGCGGCGCGGACCATGGCGCAGAACATGTTGGCGAAGGCCGGGCTGGCCAGGTCCACGAAGCAGGGCTTGGTCTCGGTGCCGAGCTTCACGTAGACCTGCTCGGGCAGGCCGAGGCGACGCCGCCAGTCCCGTACGGCGAGGAAGCGCTGCCGCTCGCCGGTGGCCTGCGCCAGGCCGCTCGCCCCCACCGTGGTCCGCCAGGTCTGCCGGGCCACCACCAGCCGGTCCAGCGTGATCCGGGGCGTGTACGGCGCGGCGGCGACCAGCTTGAAGCCGTCCACCGCGTGTGCGCTGAGCAGCTCCGCGAAGACCTCGGCGAGGGGCCAGCGCTCCCCGTCGGAGGCGGTGGCCACGAGCCGGCCGTCGACCTCGGTGACGGTGAGGTCCACGGTGGGCAGCACCCGGGCCGGCTCCGCCCCCGGCGCGTCCTGGAAGGCCAGGTGCCGGTCCGTGGGCCCGGTCAGCGACTCGGCGGTACGGCTGGTCCGGCGCGGCCACTCGGCCGGGAAGAGCAGCCGGACCCGCCGCTCGCCCAGGTCCTCGGCCAGCGCGGCGCGCAGCCGCTCCACCTCGGGGTGGGACGGGGTGAAGACCGCGCAGTCGAACGACGACCAGGCGGCGTGCAGCTCGCCGAGCACCACGGTGTACTCGCCCCGGGCCAGCGCCGCCGCGTCGGTGGCGCAGATCTGCAGGTCGGGGCTGTGCATCACGGCGTTGGACCAGGTCGGCCGGGTGCCGGGGAAGGCCGCGTCGACCCGGTCGGCCAGGTCGGCCGCCCGCAGCCGCACGTCGGTGGTGCCCGGCGGCAGCGCGTCCAGCCCGAACAGGCCGGCCCAGCGGGCGGCGAAGTCGGCGGCGACCGCGTCGACCGGCCGCTCGCCCCCGCCCCAGAACAGGCCCTGGGCCAGGAACCACAGGTCCGCCAGGGCGACCGGGCCGGTGCCGGCCTCGGCCTGCAGCTCCTCGTAGAGCCCGCGGAACACCTCGTCGTACGCCTCGGCCAGGGCGTTCCCCATCCACCGGGCGGCGCGCAGCAGCACGTCCAGCGGGGCGGCCAGCTCGGCCAGCAGCGGCGCGCCGAAGACCACGTCCAGGTCCCGGGCGGTGTCCTCGTAGCAGATGGTGCGGCCGGCGTACATCTGGCCGGCGCGGCGCACGGCGGGGACGCCGGTCAGCTCGGTGAACGTGGCGTCGAGGGCGTCCAGCGCGGGACGCAGCCGCACCGGGTCGCCGGCCGCCTCGGCCACCGCGTCGCGGGCGGCGCGCAGCCGGTCGAACCCGGCCCGGGCGGCG
>NZ_MUYZ01000422.1:0-4156 GCF_003013775.1 Micromonospora sp. MH33 | reverse complement strand
CTCCGCCGGCGGTACGGCCGGCAGCGCGGCCAGCGCCGCGAGGGCGGCCACCACGAACGCCCAGCGCCAGCCGGCGGTCAGCGCCACGGTCGGCACCGCCGCCCCGGCCAGCAGGGTGGAGACCGGGATGGCGGCCTGCTTCAGCCCGAAGGAGAGCCCCTGCCGGTGGGCGGGCACGTGCCGGGCCAGCGCGGCGTTGCTGGCGAGCTGGCCGAGGGCGTTGGCGGCGGCGCTGAGCGCGAGCAGCGCCACCAGCACCGGGTACGACCGGGCCAGCCCCGCCACGGCCAGCAGCGAGCCGGCGGAGAGCAGGATGCCGGCGCGCGCCACCACGGCCGGCCCGTACCGCTCCACCAGGGCGCCGGAGGGGACCGAGGTGAGGGCGCTGACGCCGAAGTAGACCGAGACGGCCAGGCCGAGCCGGGCGGGGGTGAAGTCGAGATCGTCGCCCATCTGCACGGCGAGCCCGCCGACCAGGAAGACGGGCAGGACGCAGGCGATCGTGGTGGCGATCGCACCCGCGTTGGTCCGGACGGTACGCCGGGGCGCGGGTGGAGCGGGGTGCGACAAGGTTTCGGTCATGGCCCGCCCAAACCTACGCCGATCACGTTTCGGCAGCTGATCGTGTCTGTCGCTGCACGGTCCGTGCCCGGTGATCTGGCATCCTCGATCCGAACAGGCATTTCGCACTCGGCCTGTTTTTCATATGGTGTAAGTCCCCGGCGGCGGAGGTGGTTGTGCGTGACCCCTTGGCGGAACCTTCGGACCTGATCCGAAGTGTCTCCCGCGCGCTACGAGTGCTCGAGTCGGTCGGCCGTGCGCCGAAAGGGCTCACCGTCAAGCAGATCGCCCGCCGCTGCGAGCTGACCGTCGCCACGACCTACCACCTGGTGCGCACACTGGCCTACGAGGGCTACGTGATCCGCCGGGAGGACGGCACGTACATCGTCGGGCTGGAGATCGCCGACCGCTACCGCGAGCTGGTCACCGCCTTCCGCGGGCCGCCGCCGGTCGGGGAGGCGCTGCGGCGGGCCGCGGCGGACACCGGCTGGAGCCACTACCTGGGCCGCTTCGTGGGCGGCCAGGTGGCGGTCACGGCGGTCGCCGAGGGGCCGCGCTCGCCGTACCTGGAGGACCTGGTGCCGGGCTTCGACGAGGGGGCGCACGCCACGGCGCTCGGCAAGAGCCTGCTGGCCACCCTCACCGCCGAGCAGCGCTTCCGCTACCTGCGGGAATACGGCATGCGCCCGTTCACCGGCGCCACCCTCACCACCGTCGAGGCGTTCGAGGCCGACCTGGCCGCCGGCGACCGGCGCGGCATGCAGTTGGAGCTGGGGCAGTTCCGCCAGGGGGTGGCGTGCGCGGCGGTGCTGGTCACCCCGGACAAGGACATCGAGCGCCGGGTGGTGCTGGCCTGCGCGCTGCCGGCCAGCGAGATGATGACCTCCGCCCGGGTGGTCCGGGCCAAGCTGCTCACCGTCGCCCGCGCGGTCGCCGACGGCATCGCCGCCGACACCTGAGACCCCTGTCGGTGCCGCTCACCGCCGTCAGCCCGCCGTCCAGGGGTGGAGCTTCTCGGGGTTGAGCACCGCCCAGATGTGCTCGATCCGGTTGCCGGTGACCTCGAACGCCATCACCGACACGGTGACGCCGTCCAGTTGAGCCACCAGGCCCGGCTGGCCGTTGACCGTACGCTCCAGGAGCGCCATGCCGGGGGCGGCGGCGGGCCGGCCGGCGAAGAAGCGGGCGACCTCCTCCGCGCCCTCGACCGGGCGGAGCGCGGCGGTGACGAGTCCGCCGCCGTCGCCGGTCGCCGTGGCGTCGGGGGTCAGCAGGTCGATGAGGGCGTCGATGTCCTTGGCCTCCCATGCCTGCTTGAAGGCTCTGACGGTGTCGGCGCGCCGGGCTGTCGAGACCGCGTCCCGGCGTGCGGCGCGTACGCGGCGGCGGGCGGAGGTGGCAAGCTGGCGGCAGGCCGCCGGGGTCCGGCCGACGATCTCCGCCACTTCGGCGAAGGAATAGCGGAAGACGTCGTGCAGGACGAACGCGACGCGTTCGGCCGGTGTCATCGCGTCGAGCACGACGAGGAAGGCCATGTTGACCGACTCGTCGAGGGTGACCCGGTCGGCCGGGTCGACCATGCCGGCGCCCGGCCGGCGCCGCGTCGTCGACACCACGGCCTCCCTCAAGGCCGGCCGCGCCGCCTGATCCCGCGGCGGGTACGCGAAGGGCCCCTCCCCGGCGGGGAAGGGGCCCTTCGCCGGCGGTCCAGCGCCGGACCGCCCGGGGGAACGTCAGCTGCCGACCGGGCCGCCGTCCAGACGCCAGGTGACCACCACGCCGGGCTTGGCGAAGTCGCCGTCCGGCCAGGTCGAGGCCGGGTTCTCCACCGACGCGCCGGTGATCTCGCCCGGGTGCTGCACGGCCACGAAGACCGACCGGTTGTCCTTCGTGATGAAGGGACCGCAGGTCTCCGCGCCGAGCGGCACGGTGAGGAACTGCTTCAGGTGACCCCGCTCCGGGCCCTCCACGGCGGTGGCGAAGAGGCCGTCGTTGCTGCCCAGCGCGTTGCCGTCGGTCGCGATCCACAGGTTGCCGGTGGCGTCGAAGGCGACGTTGTCCGGGCAGGAGATCGGGGAGACCCGGGTCTTGTCGTACCCGGCGAAGTGGGTGGACGGGTCCGCCGGGTCGCCGCAGACGATCGGCAGCGACCAGGCGAAGGTCTCGGCGGTGTTGTCGCCGCGGTCCTCGACCAGCTCCAGGATCTGCCCGTGCTTGTTGAGGTTGCGCGGGTTCGCCTCGTCGGCCGCCGCCTTGCCGGCCTTGCCCCGGTCGGTGTTGTTGGTCAGCGCCACGTAGACCTTGCCGGTGAGCTGGCTCGGCTCGACGTCCTCCGGACGGTCCATCTTGGTGGCCCCGACCCTGTCCCCGGCGAGGCGGGTGAAGGTCAGCACGTCGGCCGCGGTCATCCCGTCGACGTACGAGCGGTTGCCGCTGACCAGCTTGATCCAGCGACCCCGGCCGTCGAACGCCCCGTCCGAGGGGAGCTTGCCGGTGCCGTCGATCTCGGCGGCGCTGTTCCCCTCCAGGGCGGCCACGTAGAGCGTGCCGGACTCCAGCAGGGTCAGGTTGTGCTTGCGGGCCACCCACGAGTTGCCCGGCATGAACTTCTTGTCCGAGACGAACTTGTAGAGGTAGTCGAAGCGCTCGTCGTCGCCCATGTACGCGACCACGCGCCCGTCCTTCGCGACGATCACGTTGGCGCCCTCGTGCTTGACCCGGCCGAGCGCGGTGTGCTTGCGCGGGTGGCTCTCCGGGTCGAACGGGTCGATCTCGACGACCCAGCCGAAGCGGTGCGCCTCGTTCGGGTGCTTCGCCAGGTCGAAGCGCTCGTCGGCGCGCTCCCACTTGCGGCTGCCGCTCGGGTAGCGCACGTCGGTCGGGATGCCGTAGCGGGCCAGCTTCGGCTTCAGCTCCTCGGGCGCGCCGTCGCCGCCGACGAAGTACTGGTTGAAGTTCTCCTCGCCGGAGAGCACCGTGCCCCACGGGGTGACCCCGCCGGCGCAGTTGTTCAGCGTGCCGACCACCGTACGACCCTTCGGGTCGGCGGCGGTGCGCAGCCAGGCGGAGCCGGCGGCCGGGCCGGTCAGCTCGAACTTCGTGGCCAGCGCGGTGACCCGCCGGTTGTACTGCCGGCGGCCGCTGCGCACCGGCCGCCACTGCCCGGTGGCGTCGACCCGCTCCAGCTCCACCACGGACATGCCGTGCGCGGCCATGGCCACCCGCACCTGCTCGACCGAGAGCGCGTCCTGGCCGGTGAAGCCGGGGAACATCAGGTCCTCGTTGGTGTACTCGTGGTTGACCACGAGCAGCGCCCGCTTGCGGTCGATCGGCAGCACCCCGACGAAGTCGTTGTTGTAGCCGAACTGCTTCGCCTGCGCGGCGGCGGTCTGCGCGTGCACGTCGAACGCGGGCGCGCCCGGCACCACCGGGTCACCCCACTTGATCACCACGGCGTGGTCGTACCCGTTGGGTACGACCAGGGTGTCCAGCTTGTTCGGCGGGATCGGCTTGAAGGTCAGCGCGCCGCTGCCCACCCCGCCGGCCGGCGCGGCGGCCTCGCCCGCGCCCGGAACGGCCGGGGCGGCGGGGGCGG
>NZ_MUYZ01000421.1:0-4160 GCF_003013775.1 Micromonospora sp. MH33 | reverse complement strand
CGGCCCGGCTGACCGTCGGCGCCGGCCGGCCGGCCGAGATCGTCGGCTGGGCCGGCCCGTGGCCGGTGGACGAGCGCTGGTGGGCGCCGGCCGAGGCCCGCCGCCGGGCCCGGTTCCAGGTCTGCCTGGCCGACGGGGCCGCCCTGCTGCTCGCGGTCGAGGGCGGCCAGTGGCTGGTGGAGGCGATCTATGACTGAGTGGCACGCCCCGGCCGCGCGCCGGTGCCGCGGCCGCCGGGGAGACCGCCGGTGAGCTTCCACAATCCGAAGATGCCCTGGTCGGAGCTGGAGCAGGTGCTCTCCGGGCGGTCCGACGGGCGGTCCGGCAAGGGGCGGCCGCGGGGCGAGCGGCACCTGCACGTGGTGGACCCGCTCGCGGTCGACGCCGACGGCGGCGACTCCCCGGCGTGGAGCCGCAAGCGGCAGGAGTACGCGCCGCCGGAGCTGTCCCGCCCGGACGACGCGGTGCCCTACGCGGAGCTGCACGCGCACTCCAACTTCAGCTTCCTCGACGGCGCCAGCCACCCCGAGGAGCTGGCCGAGGAGGCCGCCCGGCTGGGGCTCACCGCGCTCGCCGTCACCGACCACGACGGCTTCTACGGCGTGGTGCGCTTCGCCGAGGCGGCCCGCGCGCTGCACCTGCCGACGGTCTTCGGCGCGGAGCTCTCCCTCGGGCTGCCCGGCCCGCAGAACGGCGAGCCGGACCCGCACGGCGCGCACCTGCTGGTGCTGGCCCACGGCCACGAGGGGTACGCCCGGCTCGCCACCACCATCGCCCGGGCCCAGCTGCGCGGCGGCGAGAAGGGCCGCCCGGTCTACGGCGAGCTGGCGGAGGTCGCCGCCGAGCTGCGCGACCACGTGCTGGTGCTCACCGGCTGCCGCAAGGGGTACGTGCCCGCCGCGCTGCTCACCGAGGGCGTCGACGCGGCGGCCCGGGAGCTGGACCGGCTCACCGCGCTCTTCGGCGCCGAGACGGTGGCGGTGGAGCTGACCGACCACGGCCACCCGCTCGACGCCGACCGCAACGACGCGCTGGCCGAGCTGGCCGCCGCGGCGGGGCTGCCCACGGTGGCCACCAACAACGTGCACTACGCCACCCCGGGGCGGCGCCGGCTGGCCACCACCGTGGCGGCGGTGCGGGCCCGGCGCAGCCTGGACGAGATCGACGGCTGGCTGCCCGCCGCCGCCACCGCCCACCTGCGCAGCGGCGCGGAGATGGCGGCGCGGTTCGCCGCGTACCCGGGTGCGGTGGCCCGGGCCGCCGAGTTCGGCGCGGAACTCGCCTTCGACCTGCAACTGGTCGCGCCGCAGCTGCCGGCGTACCCGGTGCCGCCGGGGCACACCGAGATGAGCTGGCTGCGCCACCTCACCATGGCCGGCGCCCGGGAGCGCTACGGCCCGCCCGAGGCGCACCCGGAGGCGTACGCGCAGCTGGAGCACGAGCTGCGGATGATCGAGGAGCTGGGCTTCCCCGGCTACTTCCTGGTGGTCTACGACATCGTCGCGTTCTGCCGCGAGCAGGACATCTACTGCCAGGGCCGGGGCTCGGCGGCCAACTCGGCGGTGTGCTACGCGCTGCGGATCACCAACGTGGACGCGGTGCGCCACCGGCTGCTCTTCGAGCGCTTCCTCGCGCCGGAACGGGACGGCCCGCCCGACATCGACGTGGACATCGAGTCCGACCGCCGGGAGGAGGTGATCCAGCACGTCTACGCCCGGTACGGCCGGGAGCACACCGCCCAGGTCGCCAACGTCATCTCCTACCGGCCGCGGTCGGCGGTGCGGGACGTGGCCAAGGCGTTCGGCTTCTCGCCCGGGCAGCAGGACGCCTGGAGCAAGCAGATCGACCGCTGGGGCTCGGTCGCGGCGGTCGACGTCGAGGACATCCCCGAGCAGGTGGTGGCGTACGCCAACGAGCTGCAGACGTTCCCCCGGCACCTGGGCATCCACTCCGGCGGCATGGTGATCTGCGACCGGCCGGTGATCGAGGTCTGCCCGGTGGAGTGGGGGCGGATGCCCGGCCGCAGCGTGCTCCAGTGGGACAAGGACGACTGCGCCGCCGTCGGCCTGGTCAAGTTCGACCTGCTGGGCCTCGGCATGCTCTCCGCGCTGCACTACGGCTACGACCTGATCGGGATGAGCCTGGACCTGGGCGACATGACCCTGGACGACCCCGAGGTCTACGACATGCTCTGCCGGGCCGACTCGGTCGGGGTGTTCCAGGTGGAGAGCCGCGCCCAGATGGCCACCCTGCCCCGGCTCAAGCCCCGCGAGTTCTACGACCTGGTGGTGGAGGTGGCGCTGATCCGTCCCGGCCCGATCCAGGGCGGCTCCGTGCACCCGTACATCCGGCGCAAGAACGGCCAGGAGCCGGTGACCTTCGCGCACCCGCTGATGCGCAACGCGCTGGAGAAGACCCTCGGCGTGCCGCTGTTCCAGGAGCAGCTCATGCAGCTCGCCATCGACCTGGCCGGCTTCGACGCGGCCGGGGCCGACCAGCTGCGCCGGGCCATGGGGGCGAAGCGCTCGGTGGAGCGGATGGCGCAGATCGCCGACCGGCTCTACGCCGGGATGGCCGAGCGGGGCATCACGGGCGAGCTGGCCGACGACGTCTACCGCAAGCTGACCGCGTTCGCCAGCTACGGCTTCCCGGAGAGCCACGCGATGAGCTTCGCCTACCTGGTGTACGCCAGCTCCTGGCTGAAGCGCTACCACCCGGGCCCGTTCCTGGCCGCGCTGCTCAACGCCCAGCCGATGGGATTCTACTCGCCGCAGACCCTGGTCGACGACGCCCGCCGGCACGGCGTCGAGGTCCGCCGGCCGGACATCAACGCCAGCGGCGCCAAGGCGGTGCTGGAGTCCACCCCGGAAACCCGGTGGGGGAGCCAGCCGGGCGAGCCGCCGCACGCCTGGGGGCTGGGCGGCCCGGCGGTCCGGCTGGGGCTGGGCAGCGTGCGTACCCTCGGCGACGACGTGGCCGAGCGGATCGAGGCGGAGCGGACGGCCCACGGGCCGTACCGGGACATGCCGGACCTGGCCCGCCGGGTCGGCCTGACCGCGGCGCACCTGGAGGCGCTGGCCACCGCCGACGCCTTCGCCTGTTTCGGGCTGACCCGGCGGCAGGCTCTCTGGGCCGCCGGCGCGGCGGCCCAGGACCGGCCGGGCCGGCTGCCCGGCACGGTGACCGGCACGACCCCGCCCACCCTGCCCGGGATGGAGGCGGTGGACCGCCTGGTCGCCGACGTCTGGGCCACCGGCCTGTCCCCGGAGAGCCACCCGGCCCGGTTCATCCGGGACCGGCTGGACGCCCTGGGCGCGGTGCCGATCGCCCGGCTGGGCCGGGTGGAGCCCGGGCAGCGGATCCGGGTCGGCGGGATCGTCACCCACCGGCAGCGCCCGGCGACCGCCGGCGGGGTCACCTTCCTGAACCTGGAGGACGAGACCGGCATGCTCAATGTCACTTGCTCCCCGGGGCTCTGGCAGCGCTACCGTCGAATCGCCCGCACCAGCGGCGCGCTGGTGGTGCGGGGCCGGTTGCAGCGGCACGAGGGCGTCATCAGCCTCACCGCGGACCGGCTGGACGCGATCGAGCCCCCCGTCACGCCGGCGTCCCGGGATTTCCGTTGAGATCAGTGATCCACATTACGGTTTCCCGGCCCCGGACGCGGGAGACTCCCGGGCACGGGTGGGCAGAGTGGCCTACCCGGGTATGGGGGATGAACCGATGACCTTTCACAGCACGTACCCCGGTGGCGTGGCGAACGCCCGACGGACCCGGCTGGGCGCCGGCTGGGCGCCGACCCACGAGGTGGAGCCGCGGGAATACCAGGTGACCGACGGGCCGGTGGCCAACGCCCAGCGGTCCCGCGCCGAGGAGGACCCCGCCGGCGGTGGCGAGTCCTGACCCCGGGCCCGGGGGTGACTAGGCTCGGCGGCGTGGAGCGCACCCGAACCCTGACCCCCCGCACCGCCGTGATCTGGGCGGTGCTCCGGGCCGAGCTGGACCGGCGGGCCGGCGAGCGGCTCACCGTGCTCGACGTCGGCGGCGGGACCGGCGGCTTCGCCGTCCCGCTCGCCGAGGCCGGCCACCGGGTCACCGTGGTCGACGCCAGCCCCGACGCGCTCGCCGCGCTGACCCGCCGGGCCGCCGAGGCCGGGGTC
>NZ_MUYZ01000420.1:0-4172 GCF_003013775.1 Micromonospora sp. MH33 | reverse complement strand
GGGCGGCGGTGGTGTGGGCGTCGTGTTCGGCGGCCGGGTCGGGCGGGGCGTGCACGGGGACGCGGGCCACGCTGTGGGTGCTGCAGGCCGGCCGGCTCGACCGCCGCGCCGGCTGCTCCGCCTCCGCGTGGGCGCGCTCGGGCTCGTCCCGGTCGGCCGACCGGGACGGCTGGGCCGCCTCCGCCACCCTCACCCGCTGACGTTCCCCTCGTCGCGCCACGACCCGGTGCCGTCTACCAGCGCCGGGCCGGTGGTGCAGACATTGTCGCGCGCCACCCACAGGGCGGGCGAGCCCGACGGGCCGGAAACCGCGCGGATGCCGAGCACGGTGCCGTCGAAGGTGTTCGCGGTGGCGACCGCGTGCGGGCCGAGCCGGCCGGCGCAGAGCAGCCCCTGCACCGGGTAGCCGGGCTTGCCGTCGGCCAGGTCGACCACGGTGGACGACACGTCGAGGCGGTGGCAGTCCCCGACGTACACGCCCTGGTGCAGGAAGGCGGTGGCGGCCCGCGCCGGCGGCGCGATGGTGTTGCCGGTGATCCACACCCGGCGTACCGTCTCGCGCTCCTCGTCCGGGTCGCCGAGGGCGACGCTGATGCCGGTGAGCGCGCCGGTGACGGTGTTGTCGCGGACCCGCACGTCGGCGGCGGTGGTCCCGGCGACGGTGATGCCGGCGGTGGCCGTGGCCGTGGCGGCGAACTCCTCGGCGACCCGGCGCAGCCAGGCGGCGAACCGGGTCCGCTCGTCGAAGAACCGGGAGTCGGGGTTGTGCCGGACCAGGTCGTCGCGGACCACGTCCTGGAGCTCCTCGACGGTCTTGACCTCCTGGTCGCCGAGGTACGCGGTCCAGCCCTTCGGGTCGTCGATCTCGGAGCCGAAGCGCAGGTTACGGGTCTCCACCAGCGACGACCAGCCCTTGCGCAGGCCGAGCCCGTCCTCCCCGGCGAGCAGCGGGTGCACGGCCCGCCGGGCGATCCGGCGGGCGAAGCGGGGGTCGCGCAGCCATTCGAGGAACCGCTTGTCCGGGTCGGCGCCCGGGTCGGCGGTGGCCAGCACGTCGCAGCCGATGACGTCGCTGCGCCGGCTGTCGAGCACAAGAACGCCGGTCTGCGCGTGGCCCGCCTCGACCCGGCAGTCCCGGACCACGGCGCGCTCCACCGGCCGGCCGTCCTCGGTCCCGTCGCCACGGACGGTGATCGCGGCGGCCACGGCGGCCGGGGCGTCGCCCATCTCGGCCTGGACCCGTTCCACCAGCACCAGGCCGGTGCGCTGTACGTCGAGGGCGCCGTTGCGCTGGTCGCTCTCGGCGGGCACGGCCGCCACGGACAGGTCGCGGACCTGCACCTCGCCGCAGTCGACGAAGCGCAGCGCCGACTCGGCGGCGGAGACGATCCGGGTGGCGGAGCCGACCCCGGTGACCAGCACGCAGGACACCCCGGACAGCACCGCCGGCTCGCTCAGCGTCCACTCCCCGGCGGTCAGGCAGAGCGCCAGCGCGGTCACCCCGGACAGGTCGGCGAGGAGTTGCACCAGGTCGGTCTCGGGGCGGACCACCAGGCAGACCGTGCCGCCCTCGTCGCGGCGGCCGGTGACCCGCACCTCGGCGTCGACCGGGGCGTCGGCATCGTCGAGCCGGACCGCGGTGAGCACCCGGGTGGTCGGGCCGGTGCTGGGCAGCAGCCACCGTACGTCGATCTGGCCGCGGGCGTCGGTCTCCAGGACCACCTGGGTCGGGTCGGCGGCGGCGGGTACGCCGGCGGCCAGGTGCCCGTCGACGGCGGTGAACCGGACCCGGGCGCGGTGCACCGGGCGGCCGCCGTTGCGGACCACCACCCGCACCGGCTCGGGCAGCGGCTGCCCGGGCGGGGCCTGCTGCCCGTCGCCGCCGAGCAGGTCGAGGGTGACCAGATCGGTCAGCGGCGGGGTGAGCCGGCGGCAGTCCTCGTCGAGCGCCCAGCGGCCGGCGCCGCCCACGGTGGTGCGGCGCAGGATGCCGAGCACCGCGACGTGGTGCACCGGGCCCAGCGGCGGGCGGGCCAGCGGGTTGCCGAGGTCGTCGGTGGGCCAGTCGATGGTGCCGGAGAGGGCGCTGACGCCGTAGACCAGGCGGACCGTGCGGGCCGGGATCAGCCAGTGGTCGCCGACCCGGAAGTCGCCGGCGCCGAAGCGCACCTCGATGCCGGCGTCGTCGAGTTCGTCGGGGCTGGCGTTGGCGGCCTGGGCCGGACCGTCCCAGCGGCGCACGATCGGGGTGCGGCCGACCGCGGCGAGGGTGGCCGGCGCCCCCGCGGCCCACTTCACCGGCAGCGCCGTGCCGTCCGGGGCGCCGGCGGTGGCCAGGTGGCCCGGCCGGCCGTGCAGTTCCCGGTCGGGGCTGGTCACCTCGACGAGGTCACCCTCCCGGAAGGACAGTTCCTCGTCCCGGCCGACCCGGTCCAGGCCGAGTTCGGCGTCCATCCCGGCCGACGCGGCCGCCGCCGAGGGCGGGCCGATCGCGGTCAGCCCGGCCACCACACTGCCGTTCTCGCGGGAGTAGAGGTAGCGGGCGGTGCCGTCGGTGGCGACGTCGTGGACCTGGACGCGGTAGAGCTGGTTCTCCAGCCGCCGGTAGCCGCCGGAGCCGCTGAGCCGGCACGGGTCGGCGGTCGGGTCCACCTCGCGCAGTGCGGCGGTCATGGTGGGGGCGGTCCGGCCGCCCCACACCGGGTCGACAACGTCGGCGCAGGCCGTACCGGGGGCCACCTTGACCAGCCGGACCTGCCAGACCGTCCGGGCGCGGGTGGTGGTGTCCGGGCCGCCGAGGGCGGCCTCCCGCAGCCGGGGTGCCTGGTCGGCGGTGACGTGCTGGTCGGCGACGTCGAGCAGGACGGCGTACCGGCCGTCGGCGGTCGGCTCGGGCAGCCCGGGCAGGTCGCCCACCTTCGGCAGGTAGGGCTGGTCGGCCAGCTTGTGCCCGGCCCCGCCAGCGGGTGGAGCGGCGTCGACCAGCACCCCGTCCACGTAGTAGCGGCCGGGGGTGATCCGCAGGTCCGCCCAGGCGCTAGCGGTGGGGCTGGCTCCGGCGGCGTCCACCACGGCGAAGCCGGCCCTGTCGAGCGGCCCGCCGGCCGCACCGACGATGTCGCGGGTCCGCTCCTCGTCGTGCCAGGCGGTGATCTTCGTCTGCTCGTTCCACTCGGCGTCGAGCAGCATCCGGCCCTGCTGCAACAGCACCTGGCGGTAGCCGTCGCGCGGGTCGAACGTCCAGCGGGTGAAGTCTCCCTGCACGTCAACTCCCGAAGATCCCGAGCTCGATGCCGACCGGCCGGTAGGGGTCGAGCTGCCGTTGCGCCGCCCGCAGTCGCAACGGCCGCCTGAGGTGGTGGTGCACGCCCGGCTCGGCCCGGTCCTCGCCGCCCTCCCGGATCGCCACCGGGCAGGACCCCGCGAGGGCCGGGTACGCGGGCGAGGCCGGGTCGGTGGCCGCGTACACCGGGAGCGGGCCGGGTTCGCCGTCGGCCGGCACGCAGCGGTAGCGGCGCGGGGTGCGCGAGCCGGGGGCGACGTAGCTGAACCGCAGGCAGCCGACCTGGCGGTGGGCCACCTCCACCGGCCCGTCCAGCACGCAACTGCTGGCGTCGAGACTGCGGACCCGGACCGCGCCCCGGACCGTGCTGCCCTCCAGGCAGGCGTGCACACCCTCGCCGGCCAGCGCGGTCCCGCCGCCGGCCGTGGCGTCCAGCACGCAGGTGTCCACGGTGGCCATCGGGACGGTGGCGGCGAGCGTGACCGCGCCGGCCAGCACCCGGCTGAGCCGGAGCTGGAGCCGGCTGTTGGGCCGGCCGGCGGCCGACTCGACCCGGACCGCGCCGGTGACCGTGCCGTGCGCCACCGTGAGGTGGCCGAGCTGGCCGGGCGCGACGACCACGTCGCCCTCGACGAGCAGCCCGTCGACGAGCACGCTGCTGCCCGGCTCGCCGGTGATGCGCAGGCTGCCGCGCAGGTGCGGACGCAGCCCGTCGGGGGCGTACCGGCCGGGGACCGGGGCGAGCACCTCGCCGTCCGGGCGGCGGCGGGTCGGCCAGCCGGCGGCCACCAGCACCAGCCGGGTGCCGGCGGGCACGGTGACCGCGACGTCCCCCGGGTAGCTGGCGCTGTCGGCGACCGAGACGACGTACGTGCCGCCGCGGGTGGGG
>NZ_MUYZ01000042.1:0-34259 GCF_003013775.1 Micromonospora sp. MH33 | reverse complement strand
CCCGGCCGCGCCACCCCAGCGGCGCGCGGCCCGTTGTGCCTCCGCGGTCTCGGCCACCGCGTCGGCCGCGGATGCCCGGTAGCCCGCCCCCACCGGCCGGCAGCCGGTGGCCACGGTGAGCAGCACCCGGCCGGGCCCGCCGGCCCGGCCCTCGACCGCCACGAAGTCCCCGGCGTCGGCGCGCAGCAGCGGCTCGCCGTCGTACGTGGAGACGCCCGCCCGCCAGTCCGGCGGCAGCCGGTCGGCCACCCGCTGGAGCAGCTGGCGTACGTCGTCGCCGGCCACCACGACCTCCACCCCGCGCTCCAGCTCGGCGCCGTCGTCGAGCGGGGTGACCCGGCAGCCGCGCTCGATCCGGTCCGGCAGGAACGCGGGCACCCCGTCCCGCCCCACCGCGGCGGTCAACCGGCCGAGCGCCCGGTCCACCACGGGGCCGGCCTGGTCCAGCGAGCGCTGCTCCTTCACGGTCGGCGGGTCGTGCCGCACCGACCACCAGGTCAGCCCGGCGAGCAGCACCGCCCACGCCACCGTGGCGGCCACCAGCCAGCGCAGCCAACGCCGGCCGGGGGCCGGCTGGTCGGGACGGGTCGGCGGGGCGTATCCCGCCTGGACGGCACCACTCACCGGGCCATCGTGTCACGCGGCGACGAGCTGCCCGGTCGCGCCCGGCGTCCCGGTCCCGGAACCCCCGTGGCGGGCTCCGGAACGGCGCGTGGCCCGCCGCCCTCGGCGTATCGGCGCGGCGGGCTCGGAACGGCGCGTGGCCCGCCCCCCCGGGGGGGCGGCGGGCCACGATCAGAGCGTGGGTCAGGCGGCGACCGTGACGGTCACCTCGTTGATCCCGCGGGCGGCGGCGACGGCGGTGTCGCCGTTGCCGTGCCGGGAGAGCGCCCGAAGGGTCCAGTTGCCCGGCGCGGCGAAGAACCGGAACTGGCCGGCCGGGGAGGTCACCACTTCGGCGGTGAACTCGCCCGTCGAGTCGAGCAGCCGGACGTAAGCGCCCGGCACGGCCTCGCCGGACTCGGCCTTGACCAGGCCGGTGATGACGGTTTCCTTCTCCAGGTCCAGGCTGGCCGGGAGGGGGGCGGCCTGGTCCGGGGCGGCGCAGCCGGCGGCAGTCGGAGCGGTCATGTGGATCAGGCCTCCCCGGGCTCGTCGCCGAGCGCGACCGGCACGCCGACCAGCGAGCCGTACTCGGTCCAGGAACCGTCGTAGTTCTTCACGTTGCGGTGGCCGAGCAGTTCCTGGAGCACGAACCAGGTGTGCGAGGAGCGCTCGCCGATCCGGCAGTAGGCGATGGTCTCCCGGCTGTCGTCCAGCCCGGCGTCGGCGTAGATCTTGCGCAGCTCGTCGTCGGACTTGAACGTGCCGTCCTCGTTGGCCGCCTTGGACCACGGGACGCTGATCGCGGTCGGCACGTGGCCGGCACGCTGGGCCTGCTCCTGCGGGAGGTGGGCCGGGGCGAGCAGCCGGCCGGCGTACTCGTCGGGGCTGCGCACGTCGACGAGGTTCTTGCTGCCGATCGCGTCGACCACCTCGTCGCGGAAGGCGCGGATCGAGGTGTCGGGTGCCTGCGCGACGTACTGCGTCGCCGGGCGCTCCACCTTGTCGGTGACCAGCGGGCGGGCGTCCAGCTCCCACTTCTTGCGGCCGCCGTCGAGCAGCTTGACGTCGCGGTGGCCGTAGAGCTTGAAGTACCAGTACGCGTAGGCGGCGAACCAGTTGTTGTTGCCGCCGTAGAGGATGACGGTGTCGTCGTTGGCGATGCCCCGCTCGGAGAGCAGCGCCTCGAACTGGGCCTGGTTGACGAAGTCCCGGCGCACCGGGTCCTGCAGGTCGGTACGCCAGTCGAGCTTGACGGCGCCCGCGATGTGGCCGGTGTCGTAGGCCGACGTGTCCTCGTCGACCTCGACGAAGACGACGCCCGGGGCGTCGATGTTCTTCTCGGCCCACTCGGCCGAGACGAGTGCGGTGTCGCGACTCATCAGATCACTCCCTGTGAGGATGGATGGTGAGCCAGCGCGTGGAGATCGAAGTCGGTGATTGTCGCACCACGCGCGGGACCCAGAGCTAGGAACGGATCACGGGTACGTGCGACGGCGCCGCTGCCGGGCGATCAGGGGGGGAAAACCGGAGGGTACGCGGACCCTGTGTGCCGGTGGCCGCTAAGCGGCCGAGGACAGCCCCGCCGTCAGATGACGGGGCGACACAGGCAGGTGGCCACGCGGCACAGGTCGACCGCGCGCCGTTTGGTGAGGAGCGTCCCCATGGGGAGGGAGACTACCAGCCGGCCCGGCCGGCGCCACCGGGCCGACCAGCATCCGGGACACGACCCGGGCGACGGCCGGGGCGTCAGCCGGCGGAGTTGATCGGCACGTTCCGCGCGTCGGCGGTGACCACCAGACCCTCCGGCCTCGGCTCCACCTTGCGCACGTTGAGCTGGAAGGGCAGCTCCGGCAGGGGCACGTCGACCGAGATGCCCTTGGCGTAGTTGGCCAGCATCGCCTTCGCGAGCGGCAGGTTGGGCAGGCCCTCGGCGGTCACGTCGTTGAAGCGCAGCGCCACCTTGCCGTTGGCGACCGTCACGTCGGCGGTGCCGTTGACGGTGAGCTTGACGCCGAGGATGTCGACCGGCGCGGTGACGGCGAGCTTGCCGTTCCGCTCGCCGAGGGTGAGCCCGGGGCGGTCGAGCAGCTTCGCCAGGCTGTCGTAGGTCACGGTGCCCCGGCCGTCGACGCTCTCGGCCACCACGTCACCCCGGCCGGAGCGGAGGGTGTCCAGCGACGCCTTGACGTCGCGGGCGTCCACGTCCAGCCGCGGCACACTGACCGCGCCGCCCTGCACGTTGCCCTGCACGTCGGTCAGCACGATCGAGATGTGCTCGTACTTCCCGGCGAGCACCTGGGTGAGGAACGGGAAGCCACCGACCTCGACCTGGGGCGCCGCGGACTGCGCGTCCTGCTTGGCGACCTCCTTCTTCACCTGGTCGGCGATGGCCCGCTCGGCGACGCCGGCGGCCACCCGGTCGGCGACGACGAGGAGCCCGGCCAGGACCAGCAGCAGGACGACGAAACCGACCAGCACCTTCCGGCCCCGCCGCCGGGGTCGGCCCTCGTTCGCCGGGTACGCCTCTGCCACGCCGCCTCCTGCCCTCGCCGCCTCACCGCGTCTCGCGGCGCAACCGTACTTACCCGAGGCGCCGTTGCCCCAACCGCGGGGCTCAGAGGAAGAGCACGCACATGGCGTAGGCGGCCGGCGCGGCGAGCGCGAAGCCGCCCAGGGGGCCCTGCATGTGCCGGGCGACCCACATGGTGGGCGGCTCGCCGGCCATCAGCCGGCCCGCCTCGGCGTACCCGACGGCGAGGTCGGCCAGCACGGCGGTGCCCGCGGTGACCAGGCCGACCAGCGCGGCGCTGGTCGGGGTGAAGCCGACCAGGTAGCTGCCGAGGACGGCGCTGGTCAGGGTGCCGAGCATGGCGCCGGCAACCACGCCGGCGGCGCCCCGGGGCACCTGCGGGGCGAGCCGGGGCCAGGGGGCCACCGCGTCGGTCAGCCGGGCCACCAGCAGGGCCACCCCGGTGGCGGTGAGGCAGACGGTGATCGCCTGGGTGCCCTTCGGGATCCGGCTGAGCACGATCAGCGTGGCGAACGCGACCACCCCCACCACGATCAGCAGGGTGCTGCCCAGCGAGTCGGTCACCCGGACCCGGTCCACCCGGCGGACGAGCTGGCCGAGCACGCCGAGCACGAAGCCGGCGGCGGCGGCGTAGCCGAGGGGGGCCAGTCCGGCGATCTCCGACTGCACGGCCGCGGCGTCCGCGATCCCGGCCGCGCTGGCGCTGACCAGGGCGACGACCAGCAGCGCGGGCGGGCGCATGGCCATCGTCCAGGCCAGCACGAAGAGCAGCTGGACGCCGAAGATGATGAACGCGAAGGGCAGCCGGTGCCCCGGGCCGGCGGTCTGCGCGCCGAGCACCAGGCCCACGCCGAGCAGCGCGGCGAAGCCCGCGACGGTCAGCGCGAGCGGGCGGCGCACCGGGACCGGCGGCACCTCCTCCTCGGGCGCCTCGTCGGGCTCGTCGTCCGGCCGGCGGCCCGGGCCGCCCTTACGGAGCCGGCGGGGACCCTTCCGCTCCCGCCCGCCCGCGTCGTCGTCGGCCGGCCCGGTGCGCGGGGCCGGCGGGTAGCCACGGGCGGGGCCGGAAGCCGCGTCGTCGGGCCACGGGTCACGGCCGGTGTCGGGCGAGGTCGAGGGAAACACGCCCCGATCGTGCCAGACCGGGCCCGCCCGGCGGAGTCACGGTTTCGGCAACGTTAAAACCCGCGCCGCGATCGGGGGCAGATCAGACAAACAGGAAAGGGCAGAGAGGTCGGGGCCGGGCGATCGGTTACGCTCAAGCCGTTACCCGCCCGTCAGCGACGCCGGGACCCACGCAAATTCTCAGTGCCACTCCCGTGGGAGTGCCGCTGGTCGCGCGCGGCCATAAAGCCGCCGGGACGGAGGTGATCGTGTGGAGCTCCTGCTGCTGGTGACCGCGCGCGCAGGTGAACCATCGGCCGTGCTGCCGGCACTCGACCTGTTGCCGCACTCGGTCCGCACCGCGCCGCGCGACGTGCGCACGCTGGTCTCCGGCCCGACCCCGGACGCCGTCCTGGTGGACGCCCGTGCCGAGCTGAGCGAGGCCCGTGCGACCTGCCGGATGCTGCACGCCACCGGGCTGGGCGTTCCGCTGGTCGCGGTCGTCACCGAGGCCGGGCTGATCGCGTTGAACGCCGACTGGGGCGTGGACGACGTGATCCTGGCCGGCGCGGGTCCGGCGGAGGTGGAGGCCCGGCTGCGGCTCGCGGTCGGCCGGCTGAGCAACGCGACGGCGGGCGCCGGCGGCTCGATCCGGGCCGGCGAGCTGACCATCGACCCGGACACCTACGCGGCCAAGCTGAAGGGCCGCCCGCTCGACCTCACCTACAAGGAGTTCGAGCTGCTCAAGTTCCTCGCCCAGCACCCGGGCCGGGTGTTCACCCGGGACCAGTTGCTCCGCGAGGTCTGGGGCTACGACTACTTCGGCGGCACCCGCACGGTCGACGTGCACGTCCGGCGGCTGCGCGCCAAGCTCGGCTCCGAGTACGAGTCGATGATCGGCACGGTGCGCCAGGTGGGTTACAAGTTCGTGGTGCCGCCGTCGCGCTCGCTGCCGGAGTCGGAGCCCGCCCCGCTGCCGGTCTGACCCGAGACCTCCTTACCGCCCCCCCATCGGGGAAACTTCCTCCGATTCGCCCTTTTTGCCCGCTCAGGCAGACCTACTCTGACTGCCAGATCTGCCGGGCGAAGGGGGCGACGGTGCGTGTGGTGACCACGGGGACGATGAACGGTCGGGCCTGCTGATGTCGGCCTCGACGCTGCGCGCGGCGGGGGTGGTGACGCTGGTGGTGGCCGCGCTGCTCGGCTCCGCGTACGCGCTCGGGCGCAGCCTGGTGCCCGAACACCCGCACCGGGACACCGGCGTGGCCGCCAGCGTCCAAGCCCCGCACTACGGCGACCAGCCACCCAGCACCGATTTCCCCGGCCCGCCGGCCGGCGGCTACGGCGGGCCGAGCCCTGACGCCAGCCCGAGCGCGCCGAACGACGCCCGCCAGGCCGACGACAGCGAGGGCCCGTTCGGCGCACGCACCTCCACCGGCTCGGCCCGGATCGCCCTCACCTTCGACGACGGCCCCGACCCACGGTGGACGCCGCAGGTGCTCGCCCTGCTCAAGGAGTACGGCGTGAAGGCCACCTTCTGCGTGGTCGGCGAGAACGCGGAGAGCCACCCGGACCTGGTGCGGTCGATCGTGGCCGACGGGCACACCATCTGCAACCACTCGTGGAACCACGACATCAGCCTGGGCAAGCGCTCGCCGGATGCGATCCGGGACGACCTGCTGCGCACCAACGACGCGATCCGGGCGGCGGCGCCGGACGCGCGGATCGCGTACTTCCGGCAGCCGGGCGGGGCGTGGACGCAGCCGGTGGTGTCGACCTGCGAGGAGCTGGGCATGACGCCGCTGCACTGGGCGGTGGACCCGACGGACTGGCAGGCGCCCGGTGCCGCCAAGGTCGAGGCCGCGGTGCTGGCGCAGACCGGCCCGGGCTCGATCGTGCTGATGCACGACGCGGGCGGTGATCGCTCCGGCACGGTCGAGGCGTTGCAGCACCTGCTCCCCGAACTGCTGGACCGCTTCCAACTGGAGGCGCTGCCCACCGGCACCACGTGACCACCGCCACCGTCCGGTGCCCGCGTCCGGCATGATCGGCGGCTCGCCGGCCGCTACGGTGGCGGAATGAGCAGCACCGCGCCGACCGCCGACCGTGTCGCCCGCGCCGACCGGCTGGCGCCGGTCGAGGTCGCCGAGGTGCTGGCGCTGGCCCGCACCGCGGGCGACACGGACGGCGCGGACCCGCTCGACGAGCACGTGCTGCTCCGGCTGCGCGACCCTGAGGCGCCCGCTGTGCACCTCACCGCCCGGGCCGCCGACAACACCCTGACCGGGTACGCCCACCTCGACACCACCGCGCCCGCGGACGGGATCGGGGTGGAGCTGGTGGTGCATCCGGCGTACCGGCGGCGCGGCACCGGGCGGGCCCTCGCGCGGGGCGTGCTGGCCGCCGCGGCGGGGCCGCTGCGGGCCTGGGCACACGGCGACCACCCGTCGGCCGCCGCGCTCGCGGTCGACCTGGGTTTCACCCGCGCCCGGGTGCTGTGGCAGTTGCGCCGCCCGCTGACGGCTGCGCTGCCCGAGCCCACCCTGCCGGACGGGGTGCGGCTGCGCGCGTTCCGTCCCGGCGAGGACGACGACGCCTGGCTGGCGGTCAACAACGCCGCCTTCGCCCAGCACCCCGAGCAGGGCCGGTGGACCCCCACCGACCTGCGGGTACGCCTCGCCGAGCCGTGGTTCGACCCGGACGGCTTCCTGCTCGCCGAGGACGCGGCCACCGGGCGCCTGCTCGGCTTCCACTGGACCAAGGTGCACGAGCGTCCGGGCTCGGCCCGGATCGGCGAGGTCTACGTGCTCGGCGTGGACCCGGGCGCGCACCGCGGTGGCCTCGGCCGGGCGCTCACCACCGCCGGCCTGGCCTACCTGCGGGACCGGCGCGGACTGGACCGGGTGATGCTCTACGTGGACGAGTCGAACGGGGCCGCGGTGGCCCTCTACGAGCGGCTCGGCTTCGCCCGCTGGTCCGCCCACGTCAACTACCAGCTCGGCTGAGGGCCCACGCCGCCTTCCCGTCCTGACGAGCGGTCACGGCCGTGTCACGCGGTGGACTCAGCCGGATAACGGGCGCCCGGAAAAATCGTATTATTAGCGATAGCCGGCCGCGAGTTCACGAACCGGACAACCGGCCCTCAGGCTATGGCCACCCGGCCGGCCGCGCCTGTTCATCTTCCGTTCACTTCCGACCGGCGAACCGTCTACCTGGCACTTCTACCTTTCGTGTCAGCCGGTCAGCGCCGGCACCCGGGAGACCGGGCGACCTGACCAAAGACGTGAAGGGAAACCCCTCAGGTGAAGCTCCAGCGGCACGGCGCCATTGCCTGCCTCGCTCTTACCGCGGTGCTCGGTCTCAGCGCCTGCGGCTCGGACAACAACGAGTCGACCGGCACCTCCGCCTCCGGCTCGGCCGCCGCGGTCGACTGCGGCAAGGGCACGCTGAACGCACAGGGTTCCTCTGCCCAGAAGAACGCCATGGCCGAGTGGATCAAGGCGTACCAGCAGAAGTGCGCCGGCACCACGATCAACTACGAGCCCACCGGCTCGGGCGCCGGCATCCAGGCCTTCATCGCCGGCACCGCCGACTTCGCCGGCTCCGACTCCGCGCTCAAGCCCGAGGAGCAGCCGCAGGCGGACGCCAAGTGCAGCGGCGGTCAGGCCCTCAACCTGCCGATGGTGATCGGCCCGGTCGCCATCGTCTACAACGTCACCGGCGTGGACAACCTCCAGCTCACCCCGGCCACCCTGGCTAAGGTCTTCGCCGGCAAGGTGACCAAGTGGGACGACCCGGCGATCAAGGCCGACAACCCGGACGCCAAGCTGCCGTCCACCGCGATCCAGGCGGTGCACCGCTCCGACGAGTCGGGCACCACCGACAACTTCACCAAGTACCTGTCCAAGACCGCCGCGTCCGACTGGACCTTCGGCAACGCCAAGGCCTGGAAGGCCCCGGGCGGCGTCGGCGCGGCCAAGTCCGACGGCGTGGCCAGCAAGGTCAAGAGCACCGACGGCACCATCAGCTACGTCGAGTGGTCGTACGCCGAGAACGGCGGCCTGAAGAAGGCCAAGGTCAAGAACGGTGCCGGTGAGTTCGCCGAGCTGACCGCCGAGTCGGCCGGCAAGACCATCGCCGGGGCCAAGTTCGAGGGCCAGGGCAACGACCTCAAGATGTCGATCGACTACAACACCACGGAGGCCGGGGCGTACCCGATCGTCCTGGCGACCTACGAGATCGTCTGCAGCAAGGGCCTCGCGGCCGACAAGCTGCCGCTGGTCAAGGGCCTGCTGGGCCACGCCGCCAGCGCCGAGGGCCAGCAGGACCTGGTCGAGCTGGGCTACGCCCCGCTGCCCGAGACCGTCCGCGCCAAGGTCGAGACCGCGGTCAAGAGCCTCTCCTGACCCGCTGATCGAGACACCTCCTCTACCCCGAAGCGAGCGAGCAGATGGGTGACACCCCTCACCGCTCGGCGCACGCCGGCACCGGCGGGACCCGCGTGGCCACGAGCCACGAGTGGCCCGCCGGTGCCTCGGCGCGTGTGGCCGAGCCCTCCGGCATCCCCGGCATGCCCGACAACGGACTGGGTGGCGGCGGCGGGCTGCCCCGGGCCCGCGCCTTCGGCGCGGAACGGGCGTTCCGCGGCCTGACCCTGGCGGCCGGCACCACCGTCCTGGTGGTCATCGCGGCCATCGCGATCTTCCTGATCGCCAAGGCCGTGCCGGCCCTGCGGGCCAACAGCGAGTCCTTCTGGACCTTCGAGGGCTGGTTCCCGAACGACGACCCGCCGAAGTTCGGCATCGGCGCGCTCGCCTTCGGCACCGTGCTCAGCTCGCTGCTCGCCCTGCTCATGGCGGTGCCGGTGGCGCTGGGCATCGCCCTCTACCTGTCGCACTACGCCCCGCGCCGGCTGGGCAACGGCCTCGGCTTCCTGATCGACCTGCTGGCCGCCGTGCCCAGCGTGGTCTTCGGTCTGTGGGGCCGGGACTACTTCGCCCAGCCGGTCGCCGACCTGTCGGCCTGGCTGCACCGCTACTTCGGCTGGATCCCGATCTTCGGCGAGGGCCCGTACGGGAACTCGATCCTGCTCGGCTCGGTGGTGCTGGCGATCATGGTGCTGCCGATCGTCACCTCGCTCTCCCGCGAGGTGTTCCGGCAGACCCCGACCGCCAACGAGGAGGCCGCCCTCGCGCTGGGCGCCACCCGCTGGGAGATGGTCCGCACCGCCGTCCTGCCCTACGGCCGGCCGGGCGTTATCGCCGCCGTGATGCTGGGCCTGGGCCGGGCGCTGGGCGAGACCATCGCGCTGGCGCTGACCCTCGGCTCCACGTACGCCATCTCGTTCAACGTCCTCCAGAGCGGTGGCAACTCGATCGCCGCGAACATCGCGAACCGGTTCGCTGAGGCCAACGACACCGGCCGGGGCGCGCTGATCGCCTCCGGCCTGGTGCTCTTCGCGATCACGCTGATCGTCAACATCACCGCGCGGGCGATCATCTACCGCCGCCGCGAGTTCACGGAGTCAGCCGCATGACCGCCACCGTCACCTCCCACCGCCCGCAGCCGCCGGCCCAGCCGGTCACGCTGCGGGCCCGACGACTTCCGGCGTACGCCGCGCCCGCCATCGCCGTCGTGGCCCTGCTGGCCTCGGCCGGCATCGTGTACGGCGCCGGCATCGGCGGCCCGGTCCTGGTCGTGGTCGTCGGCGCGCTGCTCTACCTGGCCGGCCTCTACGCCGCCGCGAACGCGGTGGAGGGTCGCCGGGCCGCCCGCAACCGGACCTGGAGCGCGCTGATCCACTCCGCCTTCGTGCTGGCGGTGCTGCCGCTGGCCTCGGTGGTCTGGACCCTGGTCAGCAAGGGCGCCGAGCGGCTGGACGGCAACTTCTTCGGCACCTCGATGAACAACATCGGGGCCCGGGACGCCAACGGCGGCGCGTACCACGCCATCATCGGCACCCTGGAGCAGGTCGGCATCGCCACGCTGATCACCGTCCCGCTCGGCGTGCTCTGCGCGATCTACGTGGTCGAGTACGGCCGGGGCCGGTTCGCCTTCACCATCCGCTTCTTCGTGGACGTGATGACCGGCATCCCGTCGATCGTCACGGGCCTGTTCGTGCTGGCCTTCTGGGTGCTGATCGTCTCGCCGTGGTTCAACGACGGCCGGCCGGGCTTCTCCGGCTTCGCCGCCGCGCTGGCGCTGAGCGTACTCATGCTGCCGACCGTGGTCCGCTCCACCGAGGAGATGCTCCGCCTCGTGCCGGCCCCGCTGCGCGAGGGCGCGTACGCCCTCGGCGTGCCGAAGTGGAAGACCATCCTGCGGGTCGTGCTGCCGACCGCGCTGCCCGGCATCGTCACCGGCATCATGCTCGCCATCGCGCGGGCGGCCGGCGAGACCGCGCCGGTGCTGCTCGTGGCCGGCGGCGGCGCCGCGATCAACTTCAACCCGTTCGAGAACAACCAGTCGTCGCTGGCTCTCTTCGTCTACCAGCAGGCCGGCGAGGCCTCGAAGTACTCGCCGGCGCGGGCGTGGACCGCGGCGCTGACCCTGGTCGCGCTCGTCCTCATCCTGACCGTCGCGGCGAAGTTGCTGGCCCGTCGCAACCGGCTCGGCCGATGAACCCCGGAGGTACCACCACCATGGCCAAGCGCATCGAAGCCACCGACGTCAACGCCTACTACGGCGGGTTCAAGGCGATCGAGAACATCAGCCTGACCGTCGAGCCCAAGACGGTCACCGCCCTGATCGGCCCGTCCGGCTGCGGCAAGTCCACCTTCCTGCGGTCGATCAACCGGATGCACGAGGTGCTCCCGGGGGCCCGGGTCGAGGGCAGCCTGACCATCGACAACCAGGACATCTACGACCGGGACGTGGACGTCACCGCGGTCCGCCGGATGATCGGCATGGTCTTCCAGCGGCCGAACCCGTTCCCCACCATGAGCATCTTCGAGAACGTGGTGGCCGGCCTGCGGCTCAACGGCGTCCGGCGCAAGTCGATCCTGGAGGAGGCCGCCGAGAAGGCGCTCCGCTCGGCGAACCTGTGGGACGAGGTGAAGGACCGGCTCGGCAAGCCCGGCGCCGGCCTCTCCGGCGGTCAGCAGCAGCGGCTCTGCATCGCCCGGACCATCGCGGTCGAGCCGCAGGTGGTGCTCATGGACGAGCCCTGCTCGGCGCTGGACCCGATCTCCACGCTGGCCATCGAGGACCTGATGTTCCAGCTCAAGGACAAGTTCACGATCATCATCGTCACGCACAACATGCAGCAGGCCGCCCGGGTGTCGGACCGGACCGCGTTCTTCTCGATCGAGAAGACCGGCGACCCGGGCCGGCTGATCGAGTACGACAACACCCAGAAGATCTTCAGCAACCCGAGCCAGAAGAAGACCGAGGACTACATCACCGGCCGCTTCGGCTGAGCCGCTGCCGTCCCGGTCCGCGAGGGCCCCGGTCGATCCCGACCGGGGCCCTCCGCGTGTCCGCGTCCGGCCGCCTCAGCGCAGCGCGGCGAAGAACTGCCGGAGGTCCGCCGCCAGCAGGTCGGGGACCTGGTGGGCGGCGAAGTGCCCGCCCCGGTCGTAGGTGTGCCAGGAGACGATGTTCTTGTGGTCGCGCTCGGCGAGCGTGCGGATCGACTGGAAGTCCCAGGCGAAGTTGGCCAGACCGAGCGGCACCGTGGTCGGCTCCGGCGCCGCCGTCCCCCGGCCGTTGACCTTCTGCGTCGGGTGCACCACCTCGGCGTCCTCGTAGTAGTAGCGGGCCGCCGAGGCGGCCGTGTTGGTCAGCCAGTAGATGGTCGTGTTGGTGAGCACGTGGTCGACGTCGATCTGGTCCCCCATGAGCTGGCCCAGCCAGCCGAGCAGGCCGACCGGCGAGTCGGCCAGCGCGTGCGCGACATTCTGCGGCTCGGTCGAGTGCAGCTTGTCGTAGCCGCCCCGCCGCTGCACGAACCAGTCGGCGAACGCCACCTTGCCCCGCTCGTCCTCGGTGAGCGCGGCCATCTCGGCGGGATCACCGGACGGCAGCGAGAAGACCTGGGTGACGTGCACGCCCAGCACGTGCTCCGGGTCGGCCCGGCCCACCTCGGGGGAGACGAACGCGCCGAGGTCGTTGCCGGCCGCGCCGTACCGCTCGTAGCCGAGGCGGCGCATCAGCTCGGCCCAGGCGCGGGCCACCCGGTAACGGTTCCAGCCGCGCTCCCTTGTCGGCCCGGAGAAGCCGAAGCCGGGCACCGACGGGATGACCAGGTGGAAGGCGTCGGCCGGGTCGCCGCCGTGCGCCCGCGGGTCGGTCAGCGGACCGATCACGTCCAGCCATTCGGCGACGGTGCCGGGCCAGCCGTGGGTGAGGATCAGCGGGGTGGCGTTCGGCTCGGGCGAGCGGACGTGCAGGAAGTGGATCCGCTGCCCGTCGATCTCCGTGGTGAACTGCGGGTAGGCGTTGAGCCGCGCCTCCCACTCCCGCCAGTCGTACGCCGTGCGCCAGCGCTCGGCGAGCCGCCGCACGTAGCTCAGCGGGACGCCGTACTCCCAGCCGGGCGGGACCGGGCCGGCGGGGGCGGCCGGGTCGGCGTCGGCGGGCAGTTCCTCGGCCCAGCGGGTCCGGGCCAGCCGGTCGGCGAGGTCGTCCAGGTCGGCCTGCGGGACGTCGATACGGAACGGGACGATCGCGGTGTTCTCTGCCATGCCCACGAGCGTAGAGATCGATTAGGAAGACTCTGTTCCTAATGCGCTGGCAGAATCCGGGAAATGTTGGAGACCTCGGCGCGGCTGCTGCGCCTGCTGTCGCTGTTGCAGACCCCCCGCGAGTGGACCGGCACCGAACTGGCCGAGCGCCTGGCGGTGAGCACCCGGACCGTGCGCAACGACGTGGAGCGGCTGCGTGCCCTCGGCTACCCGGTGCAGGGCACCCGGGGCGCCGTCGGCGGCTACCGGCTGGGCGCCGGCGCCGCCCTGCCCCCGCTGCTCCTCGACGACGAGGAGGCCGTGGCGGTGGCGGTCGGCCTGCGGACCGCCGCCGGCGGCAGCGTCGCCGGCATCGAGGAGACCTCGCTGCGGGCGCTCGCCAAGCTGGAGCAGGTGCTTCCGCACCGGCTACGCCGCCGGGTCACCGCCCTGCACACGCACACCGTCCGGGTGCCGCACGACCAGCCCGGCCCGACCGTGGACGCCGAGACGCTCAGCGTGCTCAGCGCCGCCTGCCGGGACCGGGAGCGGCTGCGCTTCGACTACGTCCGGCACGACGGGACCGCGGACCGGCGGGACGTCGAGCCGTACCGGCTGGTCAACTGGGGCCGGCGCTGGTACCTGGTGGCCTTCGACCCGGCGCGGGACGACTGGCGCACCTTCCGGGTGGACCGGATCAGCCCGCGTACCCCGACCGGCCCCCGGTTCGCGGCCCGCGAGCTGCCCGGGGACGTGGTGGACCGGGTCCGGCACGGGGTCTCGTCGGCCGCCTGGCGGCACCGGGCCACCATCCGCGTGCACGCCCCCGCCGAGGTGGTGGCCGACCGGATCAACCCGGCGGTCGGCACCGTCGAGCCGGCCGGCGACGCCGCCTGCCTCCTGCACACCGGCGCCGACCGGCTGGAGACCATCGCGGTCTGGCTCGGCCTGCTCGACCTCGACTTCACCGTCGAGGACCCGCCCGAACTGGCCGACCTGCTGCGTACCCTCGCGGCCCGCTACCTCCGCGCCGCCGGCTGAGGTCAGGAGAGGCGGAAGCGGGGTCCGTCGGCGTCGGAGAGGTCGAGGTGCGGGGTGACCGGCGTGCCGGGGTCGCGTTCCGCCGCCGCTCGGGCCACCTCAGCCAGCGGACCCGCGGCGGCCACCTCGGCCAGGGTGACCAGGGTGGGCGGGAGCATGGTCAGCTCGCCGGCCTCCGCCCGGGCCAGGGCGTCCGCCGGGCGCAGCCACAGCGTGTGGTCGGCCTCGCCGGAGACGTCCCGGGTCCGCTGCCCCTCCGGCAGCAGGGCCACGAAGAAGTACGTGTCGAAGCGGCGCGGCTCGAACTCCGGGGTGATCCACCGGCTCCACGGCAGCAGCAGGTCGGAGCGGAGGGTGAGGCCCTGCCCGGCCAGCAGGTCGGCGAAGCCGGTCCGCCGGGCCACCAGGTCCTGCCGGGCCGACTCCCAGTCGTCCCCGCTCACGTCGCCCACCACGGTCCCGCCGTCCGGGCCGGCCAGCAGCACGCCCGCCTCCTCGAAGACCTCCCGCGCGGCGGCGCAGACCACCGCCTGCGCGGCGGCCGGGTCGAGGCGGAGCCGCTCGCCCCAGCCGGCCGGCGTCGGGCCGGCCCAGCCCAGGTGGGCCTGCGAGTCGGAGCGGTCCACGCCGCCGCCGGGGAAGGCGTACATCCCGCCGAAGGCCATCGCGGCCACCCGGCGGATCAGGTACACCTCGAAGTCGGCACCGGCCGGGCGGAGCAGCAGCACGGTGGCGGCGACCCGGGGCACGGCCGGCACGCCGCCCTCGGCGCGGAACCGGCGGGCGTGCTCCACCAGGGCGGGGGGTGCGGCGAAGCCGTCGATCGTCATGACCCGAGCCTAGTTCCCGAGCAGTGGATCATCCGTCCGGCGGCGGGACGGCGGTGCCCGGCACGTTCCTGATGTCCCGACCGGTGGATCTTCTTCCCGGCGGCGCGACGCCCAGGGATAGCGTGCCGGCATGACGCGTTGGGGAATCCTGGCCACCGGCCACATCGCCGCCCGCTTCGCCGAGGACCTGCGGCTGGTGCCGGGGGCCGAGCTGGTGGCGGTCGGTTCGCGTACCCGGGAGAGCGCCGAGCTGTTCGCGAAACGACACGGCATCCCCCGGGCGTACGCCGCCTGGGCGGAACTGGCTGCGGACCCGGACGTGGACGTCATCTACGTCGCCACCCCGCACGCCGCGCACCACGAGGCGGCCCTGACCTGCCTGGCCGGCGACAAGGCCGTGCTGGTGGAGAAGCCCTGCACGCTCGACCTGGCCACCACCACGGAGCTGGTCGAGACGGCCCGCGCCCGCGGTCTCTTCCTCATGGAGGCCATGTGGATGCGGACCAACCCGCTCATCCTGCGGGTGCTGGAGCTGATCCGGGACGGCGCGATCGGTCAGGTGACCCACGTCCGGGCGGACTTCGGGGCGGCCGGCCCGTTCCCGCCGGAGCACCGGATGCGGGCCCGGACGCTCGGCGGCGGCGCACTGCTCGACCTCGGGGTCTACCCGCTGAGCCTGGCGCACCTGCTGCTCGGCGTGCCCGAGCACGTGCACGCCTGGGCCAGGCTGAGCCCGGAGGCGGTGGACGAGAACACCGGCATCGTCCTGGGCTGGGACTCCGGGGCGGTGGCGACGCTGAGCTGCGGGATGGTCGGCGCCACGGCGATCACCGCCGCGATCACCGGCACCACCGGCCGGATCGACCTGCCGGAGCCGTTCTATCGGCCGGGCGCCGCGGTGCTGCACCGGCTCGGCGCGGAGCCGGAGACCATCCCGGCCGACCTGACCGGGGGCGGTTACCAGTATGAGGCGATCGAGGTGCAGCGCTGCCTGGCGGCCGGGCTGATCGAGAGCCCGCTGGTGCCGCACGCCGCCACCCTGGAGTTGATGGGCCTGCTCGACGACATCAAGGGCCGGATCGGCGTCTCCTACGCGTGAATGAGGGGTCCCCCGCCACGGCGGGGGACCCCTCACGCGTCAGGCACTCAGAACAGCGGGCGGACCAGCAGGTATGCCAGGCAGGCGATGGCCGCGGAGGCCGGGAACGTGATGATCCAGGCGATCACGATGTTGCCGGCCACGTTCCAGCGGACGGCGGAGAGCCGCTTGGTCGCGCCGACACCCATGATCGCCGAGGTGATCGTGTGGGTGGTGGAGATCGGGGCCTTCAGCACCAGGGCGTTGAAGTAGAGCACGGCGCTGGCCACGGTCTCGGCCGCGAAGCCCTCGGGCGGGCCCAGGTCGATGATCTTCCGGCCCAGGGTCCGGATGATCCGCCAGCCGCCCGCGTAGGTGCCGGCCGCCAGCATGGCCGCCGAGGTCCAGAACACCCACTGCGGGATGTGCGTCTTGTTGTCCTGGTAGCCGCCCGTGTAGAGGGCCAGCACGATAATGCCCATGGTCTTCGCGGCGTCCTGCATGCCGTGGCCGACCGACATGGCGGCCGCCGAGGCGGTCTGCGCCCACCGGAAGCCCCGGTTGAGCTTGCCGGGCTGACCCTTCCGGAACAGCCACAGGATGCCCAGCATCACCAGGAAGCCGAGGATCAGGCCGACCACCGGCGAGAGCACCATCGGGATGATGACCTTCTCGACGATGTTGCCCCACTGCACCACGCCGTCGGCGGCGAAGAGGGTCGCCCCGACCAGGCCGCCGAAGAGGGCGTGCGAGGAGGACGACGGCAGGCCGAAGTACCACGTGATCAGGTTCCAGGCGATCGCGCCGAGCACGCCGGCGAAGACCACCCCCAGGCTGGCCACCCCGGGCGGCAGGGTGACCAGGCCGTCGCCGACCGTCTTGGCCACCCCGGCGCCGAAGTGCGCGCCGACGAAGTTGCCGACGGCGGCCAGCGCGAGGGCGACCCGGGGTGTCAGCGCCCGGGTGGACACGCTGGTGGCGATCGCGTTGGCCGCGTCATGGAAGCCGTTCGTGTAGTCGAACGCCATGGCGACCACGATCACCGCCAGCACGGCGATGAGTTCGGGAGTCACGGGATCAGGACTCCTTGACCGCGATGGTCTCGACGGTGTTCGCCACGTGCTCGAAGGCGTCGCAGGCGGCCTCCAGCTCGTCGGCCACCTCCTTCATCTTCAGCACCGTGAGCGCGTCGTACTCACCGCTGAAGAGGCGGACCAGCAGCATCCGGTACGCCTGGTCACCGTCGTTCTCGAGGCGGTTGCACTCGATCCAGTAGTCCTCGAGATCCTTCATCGACTTCAGCCGGGGCATCGCCTCGGCGGTCAGCTTGGCCTGCTGGTCGAGGACGTTCACCAGCTCGTGCATCTCGCGCGGCAGCGACGGCAGCTTGGTCAGGCCGTAGAGGTAGAGCAGGTTGCCGACCGCCTCCAGGTGGTCCATCACGTCGTCGAGCAGCGAGCCCAGACGGTAGATGTCCTCCCGGTCGAACGGGGTGATGAAGGTGGAGTTGATCTTCTTGTAGAGCTCGTGGGTGATCTGGTCGCTGTCGTGCTCGACCTCGGTGAGCCGCTCGCTCACCGACTGGACCTCGACACCCGGCAGACCCAGCTCGTTGAGCAGCTCGGTCCCCTTCACCAGGTTCTGCGCGGCCCTGGTGAAGAGCTCGTAGAAGGCGCCCTCGGTGGGACGGAAGGAAAACTTCACAGCACGGACCTCGTCGTGTCGGTGGAAGGGTGGCCGTCGCCCCGGAAGGCGTCTGCTCTGCGCATGCTAGGTACCACGTGGAACCGGGCAACGCCCGGCCCACCCCTGGTCAGGCCCGATTCACCGCTCGTTCACCTGCTGTTCACCTTCACCCGTCCGGCCCTCGCTCCGCAGCCGGTCCCGCTCCCGCACGAGGTCGAAATCGGCAGGCGGATACCCGAGATCCAACCCGCCGAACGTCTCCCTGAGCAGGTGCGCCACCGCCCAGTCGCGGTACCACTTCCGGTCCGCCGGCACCACGAACCAGGGCGCGTCGTCCGGGCCGCACCGCTCGATCGCCTCGGCGTACGCGGCCTGGTAGTCGTCCCAGTGTGCCCGGGTGTCCAGGTCGCTCGGGTTGTACTTCCAGTACTTCGTCGGGTCGGTGAGCCGCTCCATCAGCCGCTCGCCCTGCTCGGCGTACGAGATGTGCAGCATGACCTTCACCACGGTGACCGCGTTGCCGGCCAGCTCCCGCTCGAAGTCGTTGATCAACTCGTAGCGGCCCCGCCAGGTGGTCTCGTCCACCAGGCCCTCGACCCGGGCGATCAGCACGTCCTCGTAGTGGGAGCGGTTGAAGACGCCCACGTAGCCGGGGGGCGGGAGGGCCCGGCGGATCCGCCACAGGAAGTCGTGCCGCCGCTCCTCCTCGGTCGGCGGGCCGAACGAACGGATGTGCAGGCCGAGCGGGTTCATGGCGCCGGCCACCCGCTTGACCGTGCCGTCCTTGCCGCCACAGTCCATGGCCTGGAGCACCAGCAGCACCCGGCGCGGGCGGTCGCCGGCCAGGTGGGCGCCGGCCTGGGTGGGGGCGCTGGTCGCGCTCCCCGGGCCGGCGGCGCCCTTCGCGGACGCGTACAGCATCTCCTGCTGCCGGCCGAGCTCCGCGCCGAGCAGCTCGACCTGCCCGCGCGCCCACTCCTTGCGCCCCTTGCCGCGCCCGGCCGCCGCCGGCAGCCCCGGGGTCGACCGGGGATCCACCACCGCCAGGTCCACCGCGCCCGGGCCGGCCCGGAGCAGCTCCCGCATCGACCCGCCCTCGGGCCGCACCACCTCGTCGACACCGCTCATCCCCCGATCCTCACCCACCCCGCCCGCCCCCGCCTCCCGAGCGGTGTCACGCCGGGGGGCGGCGGCGCATCCAGGGGTACGGGGAGAATGGGGACTCCGGGCGGGAGGAGCGCGACGTGCAGGAGCTGGCGGCGGAGTTCGAGGCGGAACGCGGGCACCTGCTGGCGGTGGCGCAGCGGATGCTGGGCAGCCGGAGCGAGGCCGAGGACGCGGTCCAGGAGACCTGGCTGCGGTACGCGGGCGCGCTCGCCGACCCGGCCGCCCGGGCACAGGTCCGCGACCTGCGCGGCTGGCTCACCACCACCTGCTCGCGGATCTGCCTCGACGTGCTCCGCTCCGCCCGGGTACGCCGCGAGGCGTACCCCGGCCAGTGGCTGCCGGAGCCGGTGGTGAGCGCGGCGCCGACCGCGGACGGGTTCGCCCCCGACCCGGCCGAGCGGGCGGTCCGGGCCGACCAGCTCGGCACCGCCCTGCTGGTGGTGCTGGAGCGGCTCACCCCGGAGCAGCGGGTGGCGTTCGTCCTGCACGACGTCTTCGCGGTGCCGTTCGCCACGGTCGCCGACGTGCTCGGCACCACCCCGGCGGCCGCCCGGCAGCTCGCCTCCCGGGGCCGCCGCGCGGTCACCGCGCCGGACGTCCCCCGGCACACCGCCGACCTGGCCGAGCAGCACAAGGTGCTCGCCGCGTTCGTGGCGGCGGTCGAGTCCGGGGAGCTGGACCGGCTGGTCGAGGTGCTCGCCCCGGACGTGGTGGTGATCGGCGACAGTGGCGGGCACTTCCCGGCCGCCCGCCGGCCGGTGGTCGGCGCCGACCTGGCCGGCCGCTTCATCCTCGGCCTCTTCGGCCAGGCCGCCCGCTGGGGCGGTCCCCTGCACGCCCGGCCGGTGCTGGTCGACGGCGCGCTGGGCTGGCAGGCGGAGACGGTGTTCCGGGACGGGCGACCGCTGCGGATGGTCACCTCGTTCGCCGTGCACGAGGGGCGGATCACCGGCGTGTTCAACCAGCTCAACCCGGAGAAGGTGGCCCACCTGAGCGGTGTCGGGGCCGACGCGGACTGGCCGCCGCGGATCTGAGGCCGGCTCAGACGACCAGGGCCAGCCACTTCCGGTAGGAGGTGGCGAACGGCTCGGTGCCGTCACCGAGCGCGCCGAGCAGCCAGCGCGCCGCCGCCTCCGCCTCGGCCACCACGTCGTCGGGATAGGCCCAGCGGGCCCGGTGCTCGGCGAACTCGTCCTCGTCCCGCAGCTCGACCAGGCCGGTCTCCCGGCGGCGCACCACGTCCAGGTCGAGGTCGACCAGGTGGACCGTCTGCTCCCCCTCCCAGCGGGCCGGGGTGGTGATGTCGCAGTAGACCTCGCTGGTGCGCGGCGGCGGGTTGAACATGCCGGTCCACCAGCCGTGCCGGGGCACCAGCAGGACGAACGGGATCTGCTCCACGGACGGCCGGCCGTGGTAGACCGACTCGGTGCCGGCCGGCACGCCGAGCCAGACACCGAGGTCGTCCTCGGCGAGCCGACGGGCCGGGTAGTCGCGGTGGGCGCTGCCGTCGTACTTGCGGTAGATCACGCGGACCACGTCGCTCGGCATGATTGGCACCCTAACCGATTCCGGCCACGCGACGCGATCGGCAGGTAACCGGACGCGACCCGCCGGCCACGCCACGCGGGCGGAGCGACCCACCCCCTGTCGGCGGCGACGGGTACGGTCGCACGGTGACCACGCCCCGCACCGCCACCGGCCCCGCCGTTCCCAGGAAGCGACGAGGCGGCCGGCCCGGCGGGGGCGAGCTACTGGCCGCCGCGGTCGGCGCGGTCCCCGGCGGCGCGGCCCGCCCCGGCCAGCAGCAGATGGCCGAGGCGATCGAGCGGAGCATCGCCTCCGGCGAGCACCTGCTCGTGCAGGCCGGCACCGGCACCGGCAAGTCGCTGGCCTACCTGGCCCCGGCGCTGACCGTGGACGGCCCCGTGGTGGTCTCCACCGCCACCCTGGCGTTGCAGTCCCAGCTGGTCGACCACGACCTGCCCCGGCTGGCCGACGCGGTCGAGCCGGTGCTCGGCCGCCGCCCCACCTTCGCCGTGCTCAAGGGGCGGCACCACTACCTCTGCCTGGCCCGGCTCGACAACTCGGTCGAGGAGGAGCCGGAGGACACTCTCTTCGACGCCCCGCGCCCCGGCGGCGGCACCAAGTGGCTCGGCGAGGCGGGCCGGCTGGGCAAGCAGATGCAGCGGCTGCGCGACTGGGCGGAGAAGACTGCCACCGGCGACCGCGACGAGCTGGACCCGGGTGTGGACGACCAGGTGTGGCGGAGCGCCTCGATGCCGGCCCGGGAGTGCGTGGGCGCCACCCGCTGCCCGTTCGGCCAGGAGTGCTTCGCGGAGGCGTCCCGGGCCCGGGCCCGCGAGGCGGACATCGTGGTGACCAACCACAGCCTGCTCGCCGTCGACATGCTCGCCGGCCGGCACATCGTGCCGCCGCACAAGCTGCTCGTGGTGGACGAGGCGCACGAGCTGGCCGACCGGGTCTCCTCGGCGGCCCAGGCCGAGCTGGAACCGCAACTGATCGACCGGTCCGCCCGCCGGGCCCGGCCGCTGCTCCGCCCCGAGCTGGCCGAACGGCTCACCGAGGCCGGCGACGCCCTCGCCGTGGGGCTGGCCGAGGCGCCGGCCGGGCGGCTCACCGCCGGCCTGCCGCCCGCGCTGCGCGAGGCGTGCACCCTGCTCGACGCGGCCACCCGGGCCGCGCTGGAGTCGATCGGCGACATCAAGGCCGACGACCCGGACCCGGTGCGCAAGCAGCAGGCCAAGGCCGCGCTGGACGAACTCTCCACCACCGCGCAGCGGCTGCTGGAGGAGGCCGACCACGACGTGGCCTGGGTGGAGAAGCCCGAGAACGGCAGCCGCCGGGCGCTGGTGGTCGCGCCGCTCTCGGTCGCCGGCACCCTCGCCACCCATCTCTACGACGAGCGCACCGTGGTCGCCACCTCGGCCACCCTGGCGCTGGGCGGCCGGTTCGACACGGTGGCCCGGGCACTGGGGCTGGACGCGCCGCCGCCCGCCCCGCCCTCCCCGGCCGCGGCCGCGCTGGCCACCGCGGCCGCCGCCGGCCGCGCCGGCACCACGCCCCCGGTGGCGAGTGCCGACGGCAGCCGGGCGGCGACCGGCACGGTTCCGGCCACCGAGGGGCCCGGCTGGACGTCGCTCGACGTCGGCTCACCCTTCGACTACGCCCGGCAGGGCATCCTGTACGTCGCCGCGCACCTGCCCCGGCCCAGCGTCTCCGGGCTGCCCGAGGCGGCCGGCGAGGAGCTGCTGGCGCTGGTCGGGGCGCTCGGTGGGCGTACCCTCGGGCTCTTCTCCTCCCGGCGGGCCGCGCAGCAGGCGGCGGAGCTGCTCCGCGCGCGCACCGACCTGCCGGTGCTGCTCCAGGGCGAGGAGTCGCTGCCGCTGCTGGTCCGCCGGTTCCGCGAGGAGCGGGAGAGCTGCCTGTTCGGGGTGATGTCGCTCTGGCAGGGGGTGGACGTGCCGGGCGACTCCTGCCAGCTCGTGGTGATCGACCGGCTGCCCTTCCCCCGGCCCGACGAGCCGCTCGCGGCGGCCCGGGCGGCGGCCGTGGATGCCGGTGGTGGTTCCGGCTTCGCGGCGGTGAGCGTGCCGATCGCGGCCGTCCGGCTGGCGCAGGGGGTCGGCCGGCTGATCCGGGCCACCGGCGACCGGGGCGTGGTGGCGGTGCTCGACTCCCGGCTGGAGACCGCCCGGGGCTACGGCCCGTTCCTGCGCCGTTCGCTGCCCCCGTTCTGGTACACCACCCGGCCGGACGTGGCCCGGGGCGCGCTGGAGCGGCTCGGCAAGAGCTGACGCCCGCGCCTCCCCCAGGCGGGGGCGACGCGGGCGTCGGCGGGTCGGTCGGGTCAGGGCGCCTGGGAGGCGACCACCACGGCGTCGGGCGGGGTGTCCGGTACGGTCCGCGCGGCGAGCCGGCGGACCGCGGTGTTGAGCACGGCGATCAGCGGCACCGCGACCAGCGCGCCCGCGATGCCGGCCAGCACCACGCCGGCGGCGATGCCGATGATCACGGCGAGCGGGTGGATGGCCACCGCCCGGCCCATGATCAGCGGCTGGAGCACGTGCCCCTCGACCTGCTGCACGCCGATCACCGCGCCCAGGATGATCAGCGCGGTCACCGGGCCGCTGTCGACCAGCGCCACCAGCACGGCCACCACGCCGGACAGGAAGGCACCGACGATCGGGATGAACGCGCCCAGGAAGACCAGCGCGGCCAGCGGGAACGCGAACGGGATGTCGAAGACGACCAGGAAGATGCCGATGCCCACGGCGTCGATGAAGGCGACCAGCACGGTTGCCCGCACGTAGGCGCCCAGCGTCGCCCAGGAGGCCCGGCCGGCGTCGTCGACCTTCCAGCGGGCCTTCACCGGCAGCAGCCGGACCAGGAACCGCCAGATCTTGCTGCCGTCCCGGAGGAAGAAGAAGGTCGCGAAGAGCACCAGGACGGTGCCGGTGAGCACCTCGGCCAGGGTGGCCGCCGTGTTGAGCGCCCCGCTGGTGAACTTCTCGGTGTTGTCGTTGATCCAGTTCTGCGCCTCGTCGATGTAGCGGTTGAGCTGACCGTCGGAAAGGTGCAACGGGCCGGTCTTGAGCCAGTTCTGGATCTGCCGGACGCCCTGGGACGACTTCTCGCTGAGCTCCGGTACGCCCTGGATGAACTCGTTCACCACCAGGGTCAGCGTGCCGATCACCGCGGCCAGGCCGCCGACCAGCACCACGCCGGTGGCCAGCGACCGGGGCAGGCGGGCCCTGAGCAGCCAGCCGACCGCCGGGGCGAGCAACGCGGAGAGCAGCAGCGCGACCGCCAGCGGGATGATCACGATGCGGATCGTGCCGACGATCTTGAGCAGCGACCAGGTGACGATGCCGACCACGATGAGCCGCCAGCACCAGGCCGCGGCGATCCGCAGCGCGTGCGGCACCTCCACGTCGTCCTGGCTGGTGGTCGAGGCGTGCACGGGGGCCGGCGGCTCCGCGTCCACCACGGGCGCCGCCGGGGGCGCGGCCGGGCCCGGCGAGGAGGGCGAGGCCGTGCCCGACTCCTCCGCCGACCGGTCCGGATCGGCCCGCCGGGCCCGCGCCGACTCGCGGCCGGACTCGTACGCGCGGCGGAGCCGTCCACGCATCCGCTCGAAGCGGCTCAAGCGCACCTCCCGCAAACTGGTCCGCCCCCGAGACAGGGGGACAGGATACGTCTGTCCGCCCCACCCTAGGGCGGCTGCGCCAGACTTGCCCCCCTGCCGCTCCGCCCAACCACGCCGGCACCGACGACCGGGCACGCGGTAGCGTCTTCGCGTGACCGCCGACCAGGACCTCGACGCCGGCCTTCCGATCCGCCTGCTGCACGACCGCGTGCTGGTGCGTACCGAGAACGGCGAGGGGGAACGCCGCTCCACCGCCGGCATCGTCATCCCGGCCACCGCCGCCGTCGGCAAGCGGCTGGCCTGGGCCACCGCGGTGGGCGTGGGCCCGAACGTCCGCTCCGTCGTCTCCGGCGACCGGGTGCTGTTCGACCCGGACGACCGCTCCGAGGTCGAGCTGCACGGCCGGGCGTACGTCCTGCTGCGCGAGCGGGACGTGCACGCCGTCGCGGCCGAGCGGGTGGAGAACGAGCCGACCGGATCGAGCGGCCTCTACCTGTAGGCGCCGCCCGCGCCGCGGGCGCCGTTTGTACCGCTGCCCGGCGGGAAGCCCCAGGCACGACAGCGCCCTGGGGAGGGATCATGCCGGTAGTCATCAAGAAGATACTTGCCTGGGGATTCCTCGCGTTCCTGATCTACTTCATGGCGTTCCGGCCGGACGGCGCGGCCCAGCTGTTCAAGGGGATCGGGGTGGCCCTCATGGCCATCGCCCAGGGTCTCGGCGACTTTCTCACCGGCCTGATGACCTGAGGAGCCGGCCCCGGGACGGTTCGTTCAGGCGTGCGGGGGCCAGGCGGGGCGATGGCCGGGCCAGCCGGGCGGGCCGTAGCCGGCCGGAGAGGCGGGCGGCGGTGGCGGGGCCAGCACCACCGGGATCGGCACCACCGGCTCGTCCGGGGCCTCGACCGCGCGCTGCGACCCGTCGGGGAAGCGCAGGTGGTAGCGCTGCCCGTCCCAGACCCCGACCGGCGCCTGCGGGTCACGGCCCACGAAGAACGCCCGGTACGCCCCGATCGCGTCCAGCAGCTCCCGTTCCTCCCGCGCCGTCCGGTCCCGCTCGGCGGGCTTGCGGTCCAGCCCCCGGCGCATCCCGTCGCGCAGCAGCGCCAGCCGGGTGGCGGCGAACTGGTAGCCGCGCATCGCCCGCACCCCGCCGTCACCGGCCACCCGCCGGGCCCAGGTCCGGGCGGCGTGCCGCCGGCCGAGACTGCCCAGCGCGGCCACCTCGGGCGGGGTGAGCCAGCCGGCCCGGACGTAGTCGGGCAGGGTGCGCTCGGTGAGCCGCCCCTCCCAGGCACGCAGCCAGACGGCCAGCCCCACCATGCCGAAGAAGATCGGCACCATCACGCCGATGTAGCCGTAGAGCGCGATCAGCGGCTGGCCGGTGGCGGCGGCCAGTGAGGGCAGCAGGTTCCAGGTGCCGTGCAACATCATGGCCAGCAGCAGGCCGGCGATCGGAGCGAGGAAGCGCACCCGCCGGTCCGCGGTACGCGCGGCGACCCCCAGCCCCACGCCGGTCATCGAGGTGAACAGCGGGTGGGCGAAACCGAAGAGCAGGATCCGCACGATGAAGATGGCGATGACCTGACGCGCGCCGGTGGCCGGCCCGTACTCCTGGACGCCGGCGCGGTAGCCGTACCCGCCCAGGTAGAGGATGTTCTCCACCATGGCGAAGCCGACCGCGGAGAGCCCGCAGTAGACCAGGCCGTCGGTGACCCCGGAGAACTCCCGGCGGCGGAAGATCAGCAGCAGCAGCGGCCCGGCCGCCTTGGTCAGTTCCTCGATGAACGGGGCGACCAGCACGGCGGTCAGCGCCGCCGGCAGCCCCCAGTCCTTGAACAGCCGGGCACCGGTCTCGTTGACCAGCAGCGAGATGGCGGTGGAGACGAACGCGCCCCAGGCGAAGCAGAAGATCAGGTACTTCAGCGGCTCGGGCTCGTAGCGGTCGAGCCAGAGGAAGCAGGAGACCAGCACCGGCACCGGCAGGATCGCCGCGATCACGCCGACCAGCAGCGCCTCCGCGCCGAGGCTTTCGCCCAGGGTGAAGACCATGAAGACCGCGCCGGCGGCGATCAGCAGCACCACCCCGGCCAGCGCCAGGAACCGCCGCCAGCCGAGCCGGCGCAGCGGCATCCGGGGAGCCGGCGACCCCGGCGGGACGGCGGGCGCGGTCGGCGGCGGCGGCAGGGCTCCGCCGGGCGGGGTGACGGCCATGCGGTCAGCGTAGTCACCCGCGACCCACTGGTCCGGCCGCATCGCGACCGCTATGCTCCCGGACAGGTCACGAGTGCCAGCGTCAAGCCCCGGCTTGCTGGCCGGCAACCCTCGTCGAGTTCGCGGTGGGGTGCCCCGGGTGATGACCGGGCCCAGCCCGAACCGCGTGCTGGGCAAGCGCGGACCCCGTCCCGGTGCCCACCCACCCGGGGTCCCCTGGACCCGGAAGGCTCCGGCATGACCGTCACCCTCGTACCCTCGCTGCCCACGCTGTCCACTCCGAGCCGGCCGGACCCGCTCGGCGTGCTCGGCGTACCGGGGGAGATCAACCTGGACCACGCGGCCAGCGCGCCGTGCGCGCGGGCCGCGGCCGACGCGGTGGCCGAACTGCTGCCCTGGTACGCGAGCGTGCACCGGGGCGCCGGCGCGCTGTCGCGGCGCTGCACGCTGGCCTACGAGCGGGCCCGGCAGACCGTGGCCGACTTTGTCGGCGGCCGCCCCGACGACCACGTGATCTTCACCCGGAACACCACCGACGCGCTGAACCTGCTGGCCCGGGCGCTGCCCGCCGGCACCACGGTGGTCACCTTCGCCGGCGAGCACCACGCCAACCTGCTCCCCTGGCCGCGCGGCTCGGTCCGGCTCCCGGTGCCGGACGGCCCGGGCGGCGCGGTCCGCTCCCTCGACGCCGCGCTGGCCGAGCTGTCCCGCGACGCCCGGCCGGGGCTGCCGGTGCTGGTGGCGGTGACCGGCGCGAGCAACGTGACCGGGGAACGCTGGCCGGTGGCCGAGCTGGCCCGGGTGGCCCGCCGGCACGGCGCCCGGATCCTGGTGGACGCCGCCCAGCTGGCACCGCACACCCCGGTGGACCTGGCCGCGCTGGACGTCGACTACCTGGCCCTCTCCGCCCACAAGCTGTACGCCCCGTTCGGCGCGGGCGTGCTGGTGGGGCGGGCGGACTGGCTGGACGCGGCACCGCCGTACCTGGCCGGCGGCGGGGCCACCAGCCACGTCGGGGCCGGCACCCACGAGGTGCGCTGGGCCACCGGCCCGGCCCGGCACGAGGCGGGCACCCCGAACCTGCTCGGCGCGGTGGCCCTGGCGGCGGTCTGCGCGGCGCTGGCCGCCGCGGACCGGGACGCGCTGCACTCCCGCGAGCAGGCGCTGCTGGGCCGGCTCCGGGCGGGCATCGCCGCCCTGCCGCACGTGGTGGAGCTGCGCACCTTCGGGCCGGACGCGCCCCGGGTGGGCATCGTCAGCTTCGTGGTCGCCGGCCGGGACTCCGCCGAGGTGGCCGCCCACCTGGCGACCGCACACCGGATCGGCGTCCGGGACGGCCTGTTCTGCGCCCACCCGCTCGCCCGCCGCCTGCTGACCGAGGCGGCCACCCGCAGCGGCCGCGACGACCTGCCCCCCACCGCCATCCGCGCCAGCCTGGGCCTCGGCACGACCGAAACCGACGTGGAAACCCTCCTGACCGCCCTGTCCACCCTCCCCTGACCCGGGACTGTGGGCGAGTGAGGGCGGGGGTGGTGGGTCAGCCGACGGGGGGTGCGGTGGGGGGTTTGGGGGTGGGGCTTTGTTCGGTGGTTTCGCCGGAGCGCTGCTCGCGGTCGCCGAACGCCTGGCGGACCAGGCGGTTCGCCTCCTCCTGCTCGATGCCGGAGGCCACCATGAGGTCGCTCGCCGTGGTCCGCACCTGGGCGATCACCACGCTGCCGGAGAAACCAACCCCCTCGGCGTACGCCCGGCCGGCCTCGCTGACCGCGCGCAGCGACCGCTCCCGGGCCTTCTCCGGCTCCTCCCCGACGGCGAACTCGTGCCGCAGCAGGCGTACCGACTCGGCCAGGTGGGCGATCGAGTCGGGCATCGTCTCGGGGACGGGCTCCTCGTCCTCGATGATGGTGACCGAGCGGCGGATCAGCGTGCCGCTGTTCCGCATCGCCCGGTCGATCGGTTCCGCCGCCTCGGCGTAGTGGGTCAGCTCGTCCCGCCGGTGCCAGCGGGCCGGGGAGATGGTGATGGTCTCCTTGGCCCCCTCGATGGCCTCCGAGAGCGCGGCCAACTCCTCCTTGTTCTCCCGGAGCCGGAACAGCGCCCGCTGGGCCACCCCCCGGTCCCGGTTGCGCAGCGCCTCCGCGCAGGCGTCGAGTTGCCCGGCGAGCAGGTCCAGCGCCGGCCGGGCCGCCCGGTTGATCACGCGTAGCGGGTTGAGCGGCAGCAGGATCGCGGTGACCAGCAGCGCGATGCCGCCGCCGATGAAGGCGTCGACGAAACGGGGTATCTCCAGATTCTGGGTGGACGGGCTGAGCGTCACGATCAGCACCGCGGTGGCCGCCGCCTGGATCACGATGGCCACGCTCGCCCCGGCGAAGACGGTCAGCAGGATCGCCGCGGTGACCACCAGGCCGAGCTGCCAGGCGCCGGTGCCCAGGAAGTAGATCAGCAGATCGCCGACGAACACCCCGACCGCCACCCCGATGATCAGCTCGACGGTCCGGCGGAACCGCTGGCCGACCGAGGCGGCCAGGGTGCCGACCGCCGAGATGGGCGCGAACACCGGCTGCGGATTGCCCAGCAGCCGGTGGGAGACCAGGTAGGCCAGCCCGGCCGCGAGGCCCGCCTGGACCGCCAGGCCGGTCGCCGTACGCACCCGGTGCAGCCGGTCGTGCAGGGTGGCCTTGCTCCGGTGCCGGAGCTGCTCCATGGCCTCCGAGATCCGCGCCCCGTCGACGTCGACCAGTCCCTCGCGCAACGCGGTACGTCGTAAAAACGACGGTCGTCGGTCCCGGGCCACGGCCATGGCCGGGACTACCCGTCCCGCCCCCGGTGAATCCTCCGGACCGGCCGGGATGGGGCAGACTCCACCGGGTGGACGAGCTGATGGAACGGTGGCGGGACGCGGCCCGGGCGGCGGGCGCGACCGACCCGGCCGGCGTCGAACGGGCCGGGGCCCGGCTGCTGGCCGGCTGGGCGGAGCCGCACCGGCACTACCACACGGTGACCCACCTGCGGGCGGTGCTCGACGTGGTCGACGCGTACGCCGGGTCGGCCCGCCGCCCGGACCTGGTCCGGCTGGCGGCGTGGTGCCACGACGCGGTCTACGACCCGCGGGCCGGCGGCGACGCCAACGAGCGGGCCAGCGCCGAACTGGCCGGGGAACTGCTCACTGCCGCCGGGCTGCCGGCGGCGGCGGTGACCGGGGTACGCCGCCTGGTGCTGCTCACCGCCGGCCACGCGGTCGGGCCGGACGACCCGGACGGCGCCCTGCTCTGCGACGCCGACCTGGCGGTCCTGGCCGCCCCGCCAGCCGACTACGACCGCTACGCCGCCGCCGTCCGCCGCGAGTACGCGCACGTCCCCGACCCGGGGTTCCGCGCCGGCCGCGCCGCCGTCCTGGCGAACCTGCTGGCCCTGCCCGCCCTCTACCGACTCCCCGAGCCGCACAGCCGGTGGGAGTCCCCCGCCCGCGCCAACCTCACCCGGGAACTCGCGGCCCTGCGCTGACCCCGGCGTCCCGTGCCGCCGGCCGAGCCGGAGCGGGGACCGTGCTGGGCTTGGGCCGGCGCAGGCCGGCGGCGCGGAGCAGGAGGACGATCTCGCGGGAGGGGACGAGCCGGGCGCCCAGCCAGACGGCCATCGGGACGCGCTCGGCCGGAACGTCGTAGTGGTCGCGGTCGAAGCCGCGCCGGGGCACGCCCAGCGCCTCGGCGAAGGCGTGCAGCTCCGCGTACGAGAGGTCGCTGATCAGGTGCGACCACAGCCGCCCCCGCCAGGGCACCGCGGGCGGGTCCAGGTAGAGCATGGCGACCAACGGTACGCCCGGTTGGTCAACCCCGCCGGCACGACCTAGCCTTCCCGGCATGGCCGCCCATCCCCTCCTCGACGACCTGCGGACCGCCCTCGGCGACGCCGCCGTGCTGACCGACCCCGACCTGCTGGCGATGCACGCACGGGACGAGGCCGACCTGTGCGCGGCGGGCACCCCGCTGGTCGTGGTCCGCCCGCGCGACACCGCGGAGGTCGTGGCGGTGGTCCGCGCGGCCGGCCGGCACGGCGTACCCGTGGTGCCGCAGGGGGCGCGGACCGGGCTGGCCGGCGCGGCGAACGCGGTGGACGGCGCGCTGGTGCTGAGCACCGTGGCGATGGACCGGATCCTGGAGGTCGACCCGGTCAGCCGGATCGCCGTGGCGCAGCCCGGCGTGGTCAACGCGACGCTCGGCGGGGCGGTCCGCGAGCGCGGCCTCTGGTATCCGCCGGACCCCGGCTCCTGGGAGTCGTCCACCATCGGCGGCAACGTGGCCACCAACGCCGGCGGCATGTGCTGCGTGAAGTACGGCGTGACCACCGAGTACGTGCTCGGGCTGGAGGTGGTGCTCGCCTCGGGCGAGGTGCTGCGGACCGGCCGGCGCACCGCCAAGGGCGTCGCCGGGTACGACCTGACCCGCCTCTTCGTCGGCTCGGAGGGCACCCTCGGGGTGATCACCGAGGTGACCGTGGCGCTGCGCCCGGCGCCTGAGGAGTCGCTGACCCTGGTCGCGGTCTTCCCCACCACGGCGGCGGCCGGCACCGCGGTCGCCGGCATCGCCGAACGCGGGCTCACCCCGAGCCTGCTGGAACTGCTGGACCGGACCCACCTGCGGGCCATCGAGGCGTACCGGCCGATGGGGCTGCGCACCGACGCGCAGGCGCTGCTGCTGGCGGCGGTGGACACCGGCTCCCGGGCGGCCGGCGACCTGGCCCGGCTCGCCGAGGTCTGCACGGCGGCCGGGGCCGACGAGGTCTACGCGGCCACCGACGCGGCCGAGGCCGCCGCCCTGCTCCAGGCCCGGCGGCTGGCCCACCCGGCGATGGAGAGGTTCGCCGCGGAGGCCTTCCCCGGCGGCAACGGCGGCCTGGTCATCGACGACGTGGCGGTGCCGCGGGGCGCGCTGGCGGCGCTGCTCGACGGGGTGGCCCGGATCGCCGAGGAGTGCGCCGTGCCGATCGGCGTGGTCGGGCACGCCGGAGACGGCAACATGCACCCGAACATCGTGGTCGACCGGGCCGACCCGGCCAGCCTGGAACGCGGGCGGCGGGCCTTCGACGAGATCATGCGGCTCGGGCTGGACCTCGGCGGCACCTGCACCGGCGAGCACGGCGTCGGCCTGCTCAAGCGGGACTGGCTGGCCCGGGAGATCGGCCCCGTGGGCGTGCGGGTGCACCAGGCGATCAGGGCCGCGCTGGACCCGGCGGGACTGTTCAACCCCGGCAAGGTGTGCTGACGCTCAGCCCTTGTCCTCGGCCGGGGTGGCCTGGGTGATCAGCAGCAGCACCTGGTAGGCCACCGGCGGCTTCGGCTCGCCCGGGCAGTCCTGCGTGGTGATGGTCAGCCCCGGCGGGATCAGCAGCGTCGAGGTCAGCGCGTCGATGCAGCCCTGCTTGTAGTGCCGGGCCTCGTCGGTCTCCTTGGCCAGGGCCGGGTCGGCGAGCATCTGCTGCAACCGCTGTGTCTGCTCGGGGGTGAGCGCCCCGGTCGAGTCGACCCCGTCGCCCGCGCAGTCGCGGCACTGCCACCGCCCGGTCGGGTCGACCTCCAGCGTGCGCGCCGGGCTGTCCGGGCCCAGTTGCTGCACCAGGGAGACCCGCCGCGCGACCGGGGTCGGCGGGACGGCGCCCGCCCCGTCCGGTGTGGTGGCGCCCTCGGCCCGGCCGAACAGCGAGCAGCCGGTGAGAGCGGTCACCAGCAGGACTCCGAGGGACAAAGCAGGGACGCACGACCAGGATGGGCGAACCACGCGGGGAAACCTACACTTCCGTAGGTAAGGCCGGTACCCTCCGGAGCGACGTTACCGACCGGTCACCGGGAAGACGGAAGTTCGACGCTGTCGCCGTCGGTGCCCCGGTCCGCCGCGAAGCCGCGGACGTCCGGCGCGCCCAGCCGGGCGGCGTCGGCCGCGACGTCGTCCGCCATCAGCTGCGACTGCCGCTCCGCCTCCACCCGCGCCCGGTAGTGGGCCACCTCGCGGGCGCGGGTCGCCTCGTCCCAGCCGAGCACCGCACCCATCAGCTCCGCGGCGTGCTCCGCCGACTCCAGGCCGCGGTGGCTGGTCTCGATGGAGATCCGGGTACGCCGCGTGAGCACGTCCTCCAGGTGCAGCGCCCCCTCGGCGCGGGCCGCGTACGTCACCTCGGCGGCCAGGTATTCCGGGGCGCCGGCCAGCGGGGAGCCGAGCAGCGGGTCGGCGTCGACCAGGGCGAGCAGGTCGAGGGTGAGGGTGCCGTAGCGCTCCAGCAGGTGCTCGACCACCCCGACGGGCACGCCGTGCCGGCGGGCCAGGTCGGCCCGGTCCCGCCACATGGCCGCGTACCCGTCGGCACCGAGCAGCGGCAGGTCGGCGGTGCGCGACGGCCGGGTCCAGCCGAGCCGGTGCACCGCCCGGTCGACCACGTCCGAGGCCATCACCCGGTACGTCGTGTACTTGCCGCCGGCCACCAGGAGCAGCCCGAGCATCGGCTCGATGACGGCGTGTTCCCGGGAGAGCTTGGAGGTGGAGTCCGCCTCGCCGGCCAGCAGCGGGCGCAGCCCGGCGTAGACGCCCTCGATGTCGCCGGTGGTGAGCGGGCGGTCCAGCACCGTGTTGACCTGCTCCAGCAGGTAGTCGATGTCCTTGGCGGTGGCCGCCGGGTGGGACCGGTCCAGCCGCCAGTCGGTGTCGGTGGTGCCGATGATCCAGTGGCCGCCCCACGGGATGACGAAGAGCACGCTGCTGGCGGTACGCAGGATCAGCCCGGTCTCGCCGGTGATCGCCGAGCGGGGCACCACCAGGTGCACGCCCTTGGAGGCCCGGACCCGGAAGCCGGGGCGCAGCCCGACGTCGTTGAGCATCCGGGACATGTCGTCGCTCCACACGCCGGTCGCGGCGATCACCGTGCGGGCGCGTACCTCGAACTCGGCGTCCGGCGAGCCGGCGGGGGCCTCCAGGTCGTGGACCCGGACCCCGGTGACCTCCCGGGCCTGCCGGGTCAGGCCGACCGCCCGGGCGCTGGTCACCACGGTCGCGCCGAGGCTGGCCGCGGTGCGGGCCAGGGTCACCACCAGGCGGGCGTCATCGACCTGCCCGTCGTAGTAGCGGATCGCCCCGGCCAGCTTGTCCGGGCGCAGGCTCGGGAAGATCCGGCGCGCGCCCTCCCGGCTCAGGTGCCGGTGCAGCGGCATGCCGCGCCCACCGCCGAACACGCCGGCGAAGACGTCGTAGGCGGCCACCCCGGCACCGTAGTAGGAGCGGCGGAAGAACCGGCCGGGCAGGTCGCGCACCCCGCCCTCGGCGGGGAGCGGGACGAGGATCGGCACCGGGCGCACCAGGTGCGGGGCGAGCCGGGTGGCGAGCAGCCCGCGCTCGGTCAGCGCCTCGTGCACCAGGTGGAACTCCAGCTGCTCCAGGTAGCGCAGGCCGCCGTGGATCAGCTTGCTGGACCTGCTGGAGGTGCCGGCGGCGTAGTCGCGCGCCTCCACGAGGGCCACCTTCAGGCCACGGGACGCGGCGTCGAGCGCGGCGCCCGCCCCGGTCACGCCACCGCCGATGACCAGCACGTCGAACCGCTCGGCGCGGAGTCGGCGCAGGTCGTCGGCGCGGCGCTCGACGGAGAGCTGACCGGCCACGGATCGGGACACGTTGGGGTCGCGCACCTGTCCACCGTAACCGGCCCCGCACTCCGGCGGCACGCCCCCGCCGGGCCGTACGGTGAGGGCCATGCAGGTCGGCCCACCCACCGCTCCCGTTCCCCCGTCCCGTTTCGCCCGCCGCGACACCGGCCCGTGGCCGGTGGTCGCCGCGGCGGCCACCGGCGTCTGGGCCGTGCTGGTCGCGGTGCCGGGCCAGTTCGTCGGCTGGGTGGTCGACCAGCTCGTGCTGGTCGCCGGCCTGGACCGCACGGTGGCCGTCTGGCCGGTGGTCGCGCTGGTCACCGTGCTGCTGGTGGGTGCGCCCACGCTGGCGCTCGCGCTGATCCCCCGGTCCCCCGCGATCCGGGCGACCGGCCGCGCCTGGCTGGCCGGCACGCTCGCGCTCGGCGCGCTGACCCTGCTCCGGGCGCTGCCGCCCGTGCACCACGAGGCGTACCTGGCCGCGCTGGCCGCGACCGCCGCGCTGCTCGCCCTGGCCCTCGACCGGATCGCCCGCCGCCGGTCCGCCCC
>NZ_MUYZ01000419.1:0-4188 GCF_003013775.1 Micromonospora sp. MH33 | reverse complement strand
AGCCGGCCGGCGCGCCGCTGCCGTCGCGGGTGGACGGACCGACCAACCGGCCGATCTCCGCGCCGCCACCGCCGCCGCCCGGGATCACCCCGATCGCGCCGGCGCAGCGCGGCGCCGTGCCGCCGGCCGAGGCCGGGGAGCCGTTCCGTCCGACGCTCACCACCGCGGCGATCAACAAGGCCCGGGCCGAGCGGCAGCGCACGGTCATCCCGCCGCGGCCCAAGACCAACCAGGAGCCGCCGACCGGTGGCTTCAGCGCCACCGACCTCACCATCCCGGTGCCGACGCCCCGCCCCGGCCAGGAGTCCGCTCCTCCGGGCTCCCGGGCCAACTGGCCGCTGGTCAACACGGGCGAGGACCAGGACGACCGGGCCAAGGAGACGGCCTACCCGTACGGGCGGGGCGTGGACGCGCCGAGCGACCCGGGCCGGGTCACCCCGCCCTGGCTCGCCGACGACCTGCCGCAGGAGCCACCGATGCTGCGGCTGGTGGAGCCGCCGCCGCTGGCTGACCGGGCGCTGCGCGACGAGCTGAACCCGCCGACCGACCCCGGGCTGGACACGCCGTCGCTGCGGCTGGTCGACCGGGCGGAAGCCAACCGGACAGACCGGCCGGCACCCCGCGCCGAACTGCCAGCCCCGCTGGAGCGGCGGCCCGCGCCGAAGGAGCACCGGCCGCCGCCGGTCTCCGACGAGGGCGACGGCGACCTGCTGATCTTCGCGCAGGCGAAGTCCGCCTGGTTCGTCGGGCACGGCGACGAGGCCGACCTGGACTGGTCGACCACCGCGGACACCGGCTGGCAGGCGGCCGAGCAGGCGGCCCGCCCGGCGGTGGGCTCGGAGACCAAGGCCGGCCTGCCCAAGCGGGTCCCGCAGGCCAACCTGGTGCCCGGCTCGCCGCTGCGCGAGGAGCGTCCACTGCGGATCGTCCGGAACGCGGCCAGCCTCGCCGAGAACACCACCGGATACTTCCGGGGTTGGCGGCGCGGTCAGGAGATCGGCGGCTTCGCGGTCGGCGGCCGCCCCGGCCGCGAGGCGGCCGGCGGCTGGGACTTCAGCCGGGACACCGGCGACCGCGACGACGACCGGGAATACGAGTACCGGTCGGCGGGCTACCGGTCCTGATCGGAGTCGCATCCCGCCCCACCTGCGCGTTCCTGCCCACGCCCGGATAATTTGACGCCGGGTCCGGCCGGTCGGGAGCATACCCGGCGGACCAGCCGGCGGCGGGCGTTCGCCGGGGCGGGAAGTCCTCTGCCAGCGCCCCCGGCAACCAGCACCTGGTCGTCGGCGCCAGCCTGGAACTGACCGGCCGGGGCGCCGCTCTCGGCGTGCCCCAGCAGCGGGCCCTGGAGATCACCGCGGACGCGCTGAACAAGGTCGGCATTCCAGCCGGCAACCTGCGGCGTTCGGTCCAGCTGGAGATCCGGGACAACTGCGGCGACCTGCGGGAGGCGGCCCGGCAGGCCGCCGAGCTGACCCGCTCGGGCGTGCAGGCCCTGGTCGGCGGCACCCTGGCGGGACCTCGACGGCCATGGCCGAGACGGCCCAGAAGGTCAAGACGCCGTTCCTCTCGGTAGGCTTCGGGGAGGGCATCCTGCTGCCGCTCGCCGCGCGCACCTTCAGTTACAAGCTCACCCCGGACTCCGGCCCGGGAGCTGCGCCGCGCCGACTACAGCGGACCGCTCTTCTTCGACGCCGGCGCGGTGGCCGAAGACACGCTCGGCGACGCCAATGCGCGCCGAGCCGGTGACCGTCCCGCAGGGATGGTCACCGGCCGGCTGCGCAGCGTACCGAGCGGCAAACAGCGAGAAGCGCCCGGTGGCCAAGGGCCGCCGGGCGCTTCGTCACCTGGATCAGGCGGGGGCGACGGCCCGCGAGCGCCGCATGGTGAGCACGTACTCGACCAGCGAGATCAGCACGTGCTTCGTCGACTCCCGGTTACGGGCGTCGCAGGCCACCACCGGCACATCCGGGGAGATCGCGAGCGCGTCCCGGACGTCCTGCGGGTCGTGGTACTGCATCCCGTCGAAGCAGTTGATGGCCACCAGGTACGGCAGCCGCCGGTGCTCGAAGAAGTCGATGGCGGCGAAGCAGTCGGCCAGTCGACGGGTGTCGACCAGCACCACGGCGCCGATCGCGCCCCGGACCAGTTCATCCCACATGAACCAGAACCGGGTCTGACCTGGCGTACCGAACAGGTACAGGATCAGATCGCGGTCGATCGAGATACGGCCGAAGTCCATCGCCACCGTGGTCGTCGTCTTGCCCGGCACCTGCCGGGTGTCGTCGACGCCCACGCCGGCGGAGGTCATGATCGCCTCGGTGGTCAGCGGCGTGATCTCCGAGACCGAGCCGACCAGCGTCGTCTTGCCGACGCCGAATCCACCGGCGATAACGATCTTCGCCGACGTCACGCGCCCGCTCGGGGCCGGCGGCCGGTGCGACATGTCAGAGCCTGCGAAGTCCACTCAGCACCCTCTCCAGCAGTTCAGTGCCCACCGCGTCGTCGGAGTCGTCCAAAATGGTCGGCTCGTGGACCGCGACCAGGCCGTCCGTCGCCATGTCGGCGATGAGCACCCGGGCCACGCCGAGCGGAAGCTGCATCCGCGCCGCGATCTCGGCGAGCGATTGCACGCGTCCGTCACACAGCGCGGCGATGTACTGGTGCTCACGGCCCTGGCCACCGTTGCCAGTGGCAACGGACCGGCCGCGCACCGTCGTCTCGACGAGCGCCTCCAGGGCGATGTCGAGCCGGGGGCGGGTACGACCGCGGGTCACGGCGTATGGACGGACCAACGCTCCGGTCGGCTCGTCACGATCGACCATGTCGCCGCTCACCTCCTTCGTACCCGGCACCGGCTCGCCCCGGTGGTGTTCGTCCTTGTCGTAGTTGTTGCCGCTCCTGACCCACCGGTCAGCGCGTCGTTCAGCCCATCATCCCGACAGCCGTACGCGGCTGCGGGGTCAGAGCGTCGCCCACCCGGTCGACGAGCAGGGCCATCTCGTAACCGACCTGCCCGACGTCGCAGCTGCGCGCGGCGAGCACGGCGAAGGACGAGCCGTCCGAGATGGACATCAGGAACAGGAAGCCGTTGTCCATCTCGACGACGGTCTGCAGCACCGCCCCGCCCTCGAAGCAGCGTGCCGCGCCCTGGGTCAGGCTGACCAGGCCGGACGCGATCGCCGCGAGCTGGTCCGCGCGGTCCCGCGGAAGGTCACGGGACGAAGCGAGGAGCAGGCCGTCGGCGGAGACCGCGACCGCGTGCGCCACACCGGGCACCCGGTCGGCGAAGTTGGCGAGCAGCCATCCGAGATCCTGCGTAGTAGTCATCCTTGTTGCTCCTTCTGCCCGCTCCCGGCCACTGGGCCTGAGCCAGACTGCGAGGACTGCTGCCCGCCCGGAGTCCCCTCCGGGCCGGTGGAGTTGCTGTCGGTCGGGTTGCTACGCCCCCGCTGCACGCCCCGATGGTAGGCCGAGAGCAGACCCCGTACGCCTTCCGGCGTGCGGCGCTGCACCGACGTGGACGGCTTCTCGATGCCACCGGGCACGAGCTGCGCCATCGGCTTCCGCTTCGGCAGGCCCTTCTGCGTGGTCTCCGCGACCGGGACCTCGGTGGCCGCCGAGGCGGCCCGCCAACCGTCGTCGGCCGCGGTCTGCCAACCGGGCTGCGGCGGGGCGGCGGGCTGCCGGGTGGGCAGCGCACCGGCGTAACCCGGACGGGTTCCCCCGTTCGCCGAGCCGTTGTCGTGCGGCGCTCCGCCGGCCGTCGGAGTGTTTGCCATCGGCGTGTTACCTGTCGTCCCGGGTGGTGTCTGCTGGACGGCCCGACCGGTGGCGTCGACCTTGGTGAACTGCTGGGTCGCGGCACCGTTGGTCGCCTCGGTCTGGGCCGCGGCGGCCTCCTCGTTGGGCCCCGGCCGGCGGGTACGGAACCAGGCCGACTCGAGCTCCCGGAAGATCGGCAGCTCCATCGTCTCGTCCGCGTACCGCTGGCGGTTGCCCGGCTGCTGCGGCGTGGTCGGCCGCGGCGCGGGGGCCGGTGCCGGCGCGTTGACGGCCGGCGGAGTCTCCGGGCGGGTGACCCGGGGCAGCTCGGTCGTCATGTCCAGGCCGGCGGCGAGCCGCTCCGGCACCGCCGGGGCCGCGGCCTGCTCGGGCGTGGCGACCGGCGGCCAGACCGGCGGG
>NZ_MUYZ01000418.1:0-4188 GCF_003013775.1 Micromonospora sp. MH33 | reverse complement strand
GTCCGCGCGGTGCTCGTCGGCCGCCTTGCACAGCTCGGCGTACGCGTCGCCGCGCCGGCACAGGAAGGTCACCGGCAAGTGCTCGGCGAACGCCCACGCCCCGTGCCCGAATCCGGGCACGAACAGCAGCGGCGGCTTCGCCTGCTCCAGCTCGGGCAGCGCGGCGAGCACCTCGCGGCGGGCCGGCCGTTCCGGACGGGCCCACTCCCACCCCCGCACCACCCGCACGCGCTCCGCCATCACTTGCCCTCCAGGTCGTGGAGCGCCCGCTGGAGCGCGCGCAGATAGTCGGCGTGCCCCACCTCGAACCAGTGCCGGGTGCTGTCCTTGACCTTCCCCGAGTACCGCTCGCCGACGCCGGCGGCGACCCGGCGGCCGAACGCGGCGGCCCGGTCCGGGCGGGTGGTGCGCAGGGTGAGCAGCCGGGCGAAGAGCACGCTCTGCCAGTGCGAGATGGGGAAGATGCCGGAGTCCGGCTGCACCAGGCCGACCACGGCCAGGGTGGGATGGCCGGCGGCGAACGCGTTGAGCCAGAGCCGGGGTCGGCCCGAGCCGTCCGCGTCGCCGAGGACCTTCCCCTCGAGGAACTCGAAGCGCGGCAGGTAGCCGGTGGCGAAGACGACCAGTTCGGGGTCGATCTCGCGGCCGTCGGTCAGCTCGACGGTGCGGTCGCCGAACCGCGCGATGTCCGGCACCGGGGTGATCTCCCCGTGGCCGACGTAGTAGACGAGCTGGCTGTTGGCGATCGGGTGCGTCTCGTAGACCCGGTGGTCGGGCCGGGGCAGGCCGAACCGGGTCAGGTCGCCGACGGTCAGCCGCAGCGTCCAGTGGTAGAGCCACTGCCGCACCCGCAGCGGCACCCGCAGCGCGAGCAGGGTGTCGTTGACCTGGTCGGCGGGGCGGCCGAAGACGTACTTCGGGGCGTACCAGTAGCCGCGGCGGGTGGCATGCCAGCAGCGGGACGCCTGCTGGGCCGCCTCGACCGCGATGTCGCAGCCGGTGTTGCCGGCCCCGACCACCAGCACCCGCTTGCCGCGTAGCTGGGCCGGGTCCTTGTAGGACGAGGCGTGCATGACCTCGCCGCGGAACTGCTCCAGCCCCTCGTAGCGGGGCAGCTTCGGCGACCAGTTGTGCCCGTTGGCCAGCACCACCGCCGCGTAACGGGAGGTGCGCTCCGGGCCGTAGCCGCCGGTGCTGCGGGTGGTGACGTCCCAGCGGTCTCCCTCGACCGGCTCCACCCGGACCACCTCGGTGCCGAACCAGACGTGCTGGCGCAGGTCGAAGTGGTCGGCGTAGCGCTCGAAGTAGGACAGCAGCTGGGCGTGGTGCGGGTAGTCCGGCCAGTCGTCCGGCATCGGGAAGTCGGGGAACTGGGTGAACGGCCGGGACGAGATGAGGTGCGTGCTGGCGTACACCGGGCTGCGGTCGTGCCGCCAGTTCCACGCCCCGCCGACGCCGGTCTCCCGCTCGTAGCAGTCCACGCCGAAGCCGGCCTCGCGGAGGTTCTTCACGGCGGTGAGGCCGCTGGCCCCGGCGCCGATGACGCAGACGGTGTCGCCGCGGTCGGAGACCGGGCGGCCGTCCCGGGTCGGGGCGACCGTCGGGTCCGGGTCGGGGCGGCCGAGGTCGGTGGAGGAGGACACCGGGAATCTCCTTTTGTGCGGCACGAGTGCCGGGTCGGTGCGAAATCCTGCCGACAATGCCCGCCGTTGTCCAGCCGCCCGGACCGCGGGATGTTGTGGCGAGCGGCCTCCGTGGCGCTGAGTGACCGACACCTCGATCACGCAGCGTGTCGTCCGGCCCCTACCCTCCCACCACCGGTTGCGGCGCTTTGCTCTGCAGCCATTCGCGCAGCATCGCGCTGAGCTGCCGCCTTGCACTCACTTTCCGGCTGCGGCCACAGCGAGGCGGTCACGCAAGGTAGCCGATGCGATTGTGGCTGCAGAGCAAAGGCGGTCGAGGGGTGGGGGCTGAAGTGTGGAGAGGTCACGCTCGGTCACACCTGTGCCGCCGGCGTCCGCGCCGTGCCGCGAGGCGGCGCGGCGCGACGCCACGCGGGCGGTGCCCGGCGCGGCACGAGGGGACGGTCAGTCGCCGGCGGGCAGCAGCAGGTCGACCAGGATCGGGAAGTGGTCGCTGGCCTGCCGGGTCCGCGGGGTGTCCACCACGTCGTAGTCGACCACGGTGATCCGCGGGTCGACGAAGAGGGCGTCGATGCGTCGGCGGGGATCGGCGCAGGAGTAGGTGTGCCGGTCGGCCCGGTCCATCGCCACCGCCGCGTCGGTCAGCCCGTCCGCGACGGTCCGCCACGCCGTGCCGTCCGGCCCCTCGTTCAGGTCCGCGCCGGTCACCACGGGCAGCGTCGCCGCGGCCAGTTCCCGCTTGAACGCCGCCGCCTGCGCGGGCCGCTCGGTCGGGTCGGTGGAGAGGTGGGAGCCGGCCAGCAGGAACCGGCTCCCACCCACCAGGCACTCGGCGTACGCGGCCCCGCGCAGGTGCCGCCCCGGGGTGAGCGGGTAGCGCTGGCAGCGGGTCGCCGTCACCCGCACCCGGAGGCTGGTCAGCAGCAGGTTGCCCAACGCGGGCAGGCCGCCGGCCGCCACCACCAGGCCGAACGAGTCGGCCAGCGTGGCGCACTTCTGCCGCCACCGGAACCGCCGCGGCCCCTCCTGGACGATCACCACGTCCGGCTCGGCCGTCCGCACCACCTCGGCCAGCGCGGCGGTGTCGTCGCGCTGGCTGTGGATGTTGTAGGACACCACCCGCAGCGGCACGCCTGCTGCCGGCACGTCAGATCCGCCGGGCCAGGTCGGCGGCGCCGATGACACCGGCGGTATTGCCCAGCTCGGCCGGGCGTACCTCGGCGACGGGCAGGCGGCTGCGCTGGGCCAGGGCGTCGCTGAACGACCGGCGGGTCGGGCCGAGCAGCAGGTCGCCGGCGTCGATCACGCCACCGCCGACCACCAGCACCTGCGGGTCGAGGATCTGCGCCATGTCCGCGAGGCTGGTGCCGAGCCAGCGGCCGACCTGGGCGAACGCCTCGGCGGAGACCGGGTCGCCGCCCTTGGCGGCGGCGGTCACCATCGGCCCGGTGATCCCCTCGGCCTCGCCGCCGGCCAGCTCCAGCAGGGCGGTGGCCCGGTGCGGCTCCTGGCGGGCGGCGGCGCGGGCGAAGCGGACCAGGGCGCTGCCGCTGGCGTACTGCTCGATGCAGCCCAGCCGGCCACAGCCGCACTGGTGGCCGTCCGGCACGGTGAGCATGTGGCCCAGCTCGGCCGCGATGCCGTTGGCCCCGCGGACCAGTTCGCCGCCGAGCACGATGCCGCCGCCCACGCCGGTGCCGATGGTGAACATCACCATCGAGTCGTCGGCGTCCCGGGCGGCGCCGTAGCGGAACTCCGCCCAGGCCGCGACGTTGCCGTCGTTCTCCACGATCACCGGCAGGCCGGTCGCGTTGCTGACGTAGTCGCGCAGCGGCTCGTCCCGCCAGGCCAGGTTGGGGGCGAAGAGCACGGTGGAGCGGGAGGCGTCGATCCAGCCGGCCGCGCCGATGCCGACCGCGCCGACGGTCTGGCCGGCGGCCAGCTCGGTGACCAGCTCGATGATGACGTCGCGGGTCTTGGCCACGTCGTCGGCGGGGGTGTTGCGTCGGGCCTGCACGAGAACCTTGCCGGTGTCGTCCACGACACCGCCGGCCACCTTCGTGCCACCGACGTCGACTCCGATGGTCAGCGTCACCGCTGCCACTCCCCTCTGCTGTGCTGCCCGGCCCGGCCGAACCGGCCGTGCGATCCCGGGATGTCCGGTGGGTCAGGCCCCGTCGCCTGGTACGTCCTCGCCCACCTCGCCGGACGCCCGTGAGGCGGGCACCACGGGCCGGCCGGCCGACGGCCGGCTCGGCGCCGGCGCGGCCGGCCCGGCGGCATCGGCGGGCGGCTCCGACAACTCCAGCTCGGCGCGGCTGACGCCATGCCCCGACCTGGAGTCGTCGACGGCACCCGCATCGGCCGCGCCCTCCCCCCGGGTGGCGGCGGACCACACGTCCTGCTCGGGTGCCGGCTGAGAATCATGCCCGGTACGGGTCGCCTCGCGCCACACGTGGTCCCCCGTCGCGGTTCCGGCGGCCGCCCCGGCGGGCCCGCCCGCCGCCGTCGGGCCGCCCGGCCCGGCCGGCTCGGACGGGGCGAA
>NZ_MUYZ01000417.1:0-4191 GCF_003013775.1 Micromonospora sp. MH33 | reverse complement strand
CGCTCGGGCTCGCGGTGGTGTCCGCACCACCGCCGCCGCCCAGCGGGCCGGGCAGGTGGCCGGTGACGGCGGCGAGCGCGACGCCGCCGGTGGCGGTGGCCAGCAGGGTGGCCAGGGCGAGCTTCACGCCGAGCAGCCCGGCGCGGAGCCGTCGCTCGGGACGGGACACCGTCATCGGGACCGCGGCGCCCGCCTGTGCCGTGCGGAACGCCTGGAGGGCGGCCCCCTCACCGCTGAGTTCGTGCGGGCGGGGAGCGGCGCGGACGGCGGCGAGGAACCGGACCAGCGCCTCCGGACCGTCCTGCGCGTCGGCGGCGGGACCGACGAGCAGACGCTCGACGGTCTCCTGGTCCATGGGGTGTCCGTTCATCTCGTGTCCCTCAGCGCCGCCACCGGTCGTGGCGTCACACGGGAAACCACCGCCTACCCCGTTGCGGCGGGTGAGATCGGTCACCCCGCCGTCGGCCAGCCCATGGTCTTCCATCCGTCGATGGATTCGAGGTAGAAGAGCGGCGACCGACCCGTCCGTCTCGGCTCGCTCGATCGCCTCGGCGCCTTTCCCGGTTCCACACCGGACCGTCCCGGGTTGCCGATTCGTCCGGATCGCGGTGCACTGAATTACATGGGTGTCATCAAGGTGGGCACGTCCTCCTGGGCCGACCAGATGCTGGTCCGCTCCGGCTGGTATCCCCGCGCGGCCAACACCCCGGCCGGTCGCCTCGGCTGGTACGCCGAGCGGTTCGGTCTGGTCGAGGTGGACACGTCGTACTACGCGATCCCGGCGCCGGAGACCGCCGAGGGCTGGGCGGCCGCCACCCCGCCCGGCTTCACCTTCGACGTCAAGGCGTTCCGCCTCTTCACCGGCCACCACACCCCGGTCGACGCGCTGCCCCGGGAGCTGCGTCCCGCCGGCGGCCCGAGCCGGATCCGCTGGCGGGACCTGTCCGCCGGGGCGTACGACGAACTCTGGGACCGGTTCCACGCGGCGCTGGCGCCGCTCGCGGCGGCCGACCGGCTCGGCGCCGTGCTGCTCCAGTTTCCACCCTGGCTGGCCCGCGGCGACGCGGCCAAGCAGCGGATCCTGTCCGCGGCCCTGCGCTGCCGGCCCTGGCCGGTCAGCGTCGAGCTGCGGCACTCCTCCTGGTTCACCGAGGACGCCGCGGTGGACACGGTGACCTTCCTGCGCGAGCACGGGCTCGGGTACGTCTGTGTGGACATGCCCCAGGGGCACGCCTCTTCGGTGCCGCCGATCCTCATCGCCACCACCGACCTCGCGGTGGTGCGGTTCCACGGGCACAGCACCGCCTGGGAGAGCGGCGACAAGCAGGACAGGTTCCGCTACGCCTACGGCGAGGAGGAGCTGCGGCGCTGGTCCGTGCTGCTGCGCGAGCTGGCCGACCAGTGCGCCGAGCTGCACGTGCTGCTCAACAACTGCTGCGGCGACCAGGCCCAGCGGGACGCGGCCCGGCTCGCCGGGCTGCTCGGCGTCGCGCCCGCCGCCGCGCGGGCCTGAGGTTTCCGCCGGCACCCCACGGGTACCGGCGGTGCCGAGGGACGACAACGAGGGGGACGCGTGGACGAGCGGCGGGACGAGCCCGGTGGCCTGGCCCGGGACGACCGGGATCCCCGGGCGACCCGGGAGGCCGAGGACGCGCACGGCGGCAGCATGGCCCCCGGCCTGGTGGACGACACCGGCCACCCGGTGGCCGAACCGCCGGTGCCGGACAACGAGCCGTCGGTGCTGGGCCGGCCGGGGGAGGACGGCACCGGTTCCTGAACGGACGGGACGACGCCCGGGGCGGTGAGGCGCCCCGGGCGTCGGTCGTCTTCGGGCCCGCATCGCCGTGCCGGGCGGTGCGGGTCAGCCGCGCCAGCTGACCCCTTCGGGGCGCATGCCGGTGGCCTCCTCCAGCGCGTTGTCCCCGAGGTCCCCGTCGGCGCGGTCGTCGGGAAAGGTCCGTCCGGACGGCGCCGGATCCGGCGGCGCGCCGGGTCCCGCCTCGGCGGTCCGGGTGGGTTCCACCGGGCCGAACCCGTGCCGGCCGGCCTTCGGCCCGCCAGGACCGGCGCCCGCCGCCCGGCGTTCGCCCCGCCGGCCCTCGGGGACGGCGTTCTCCTCGCTGCCCTCGTCCATCGGGTCGTCCTCGCCCACGCCCCACGGCGGGTCGGCGTCGAAGCCGTCGGTGGTGCCCCACGGCGCGGCCGCCTCCGGCCCCTCGCCCGTACCCGATCGGTCCTTGCTGGTCATGGCCACCTCACCTGGCTGGATTCCCCTCTGCCCGTGCTGATTGCCCGCCACCGGTCCGGTCATGCGCCGGACCCCGGACACGCCGCGCGGCCGGCGCCCCACCGCAGATGTGGGCCGCCGACCGCAGGCGCGTCACTTGCCGGCCATGGCCATCGGTCGTTTGGACGCGCCCATCCCGGCCATCTTGCCGATCGCCGCGGGGGCGGCCATCAGCCCGCCGGCCCGGCCCAGCATGCCCCGGAACACCTGCCCGGGCTTCTGCTGCTCGCCCATGTACGCCGACACCACGACCAGAGCGCCGGTCAGCGTCGGGATGGCCCACTGGAGCAGCTTCATCTGCCGCTGCGAGGACGCGACGTTCGACGGTGTCTGGTAGTTCGGTTCGGTCGCCCCTTCGACGGGCGGCCCGCCCGCCTTCTGCAGCTTCATGCCGAGCAGCCGGCTGTAGCCGGTCACCGCCAGCGCGCCCACGGTCAGCGCCGTCTTCACCGTGCTCATCTTCGCCACCCCGGACTGGGCGGCCACGCGTGGACTCTCGGTCACCAGCTCGCCGACCGCGCCGGCCAGGTGCGCGCCGATCGCCGCCGCGTTGACCGGGGTCCAGCGCGCCCAGCCGGCCGAGGCGACCGGCAGCCGCTGGGTCGAGTCGTTGATTTTTGCCGCCGCGCCGTTGACGCCCAGCGCGCCCATCAGTGAGCCGCCGAACCAGGCCGCCAAGCCCAGATCGTGCATCGAGCGCAACGCGGTGTGCCGTTCGGACATCTGATCCCCCTCCGCCGTGTTCGGGCGGTGCGGCTTACCCACCTTCGGCGCGGCTAAGCACCCGTTTCCCGGGCGGTGGATCCCCCGCCCGGTTCCGGCCCGCCCGTCCGGGGCGTCCCCGGATCAGCGGCGCGGCAACGCGGCGGCGAACGCGGCGACCCGGGCGGCCAGCGGGGCGGCGGCGCGTACCCAGGCGAAGTGGTCCAGCGGGGCGCCCGCCTCGGCGACGGTGTAGCGGTGCCGGGTAACCGGGGCGGCGGCGAGCTTGCCGCAGAGGTGGTCCAGCGTCTCGTGCGGCGTGTACTGGTCGTCGTCGACGCTGACCGCGAGCACCGGCGTGCGGACCCGCCGGACAGCCGCCTCGGCGTCGACCCCGTCGAGCACCGGGAAGCGGCCGGTCCGGGCGGTGTACGCCCAGTCCCGGATCACCCCGCGCGCCTGCCGGCCGCCGAACCCCCAACCGGGCCAGACGCCGAGCAGCCGGGCGACCGCCGCGATGCCCTGGGTGTACGGCAGCACGCCCCAGCCGCGCAGCCCCGGGTACCCCCGCCACCAGGGGATGCCCACCGCCACGAGGGCCAGCCCGTCCACCCGTTCGGCGTCGTGCAGCGCCTGGTGCAGCACCGCGACCTGCCCGCCCAGCGAGTGCCCGAGCAGCAGCCGGGTCCGGCCGTCCAGCCGGGGCTTGAGCGCGTCGAGCACCGCGCCGACATCGGTGGCCAGCTCGGCGTAGCCGTACCGGCAGCTGCGGGCGGGGGCGGGCGTGCTCTCGCCGGTGCCCCGCAGGTCGACCACCACGACGGCCAGCCCGGCCTCGCGCAACGCGGCGGCGAACGGCCGGTAGTAGCGGGCGCGGACCCCCATGGCGGGCCAGATCACCACCACCGGCGCGCCGGGCGGCCCGTCCGGCTCCGGGTGGACCTGGACGCCGATCCGCGCCCCGTCGACCTCCACGAACTCCTGCGTGTAGTCCCCGTTCACCGGCTCAGCCTACGGCGGGAAGCTACCGGCGGGTAGCAAGGGGTGGCTCAGCCGGCCGAGCGCGCCGGCTCGGGCGCCGCCGCCTGCGCCGGAACCAGGCGTCCGGCCACCGCCCGCGACCGGGCAGCCGCCGTCACCCGGTCCACCGCCGCCAGCACCGCGGCCACGTCCAGCTCGGCCAGCGCCGGGTGGACCGCCGG
>NZ_MUYZ01000416.1:0-4193 GCF_003013775.1 Micromonospora sp. MH33 | reverse complement strand
GGGCGGGGTGCTGCTCACCGGCGCCGCGGTGGCCGCCGCCGGGCCGATCGCCTTCGTCGGGCTGGCCGTGCCGCACCTGGCCCGGGCCCTGGTCGGCGCCGACCACCGGTGGACCCTGCTGGTCGCCGCGCTGCTCGGGCCGGCCCTGGTGCTCGGCGCGGACGTGGCCGGGCGGCTCGTCGCCCCACCCGGCGAGATCCCCGCCGGCATCATCACCGCCCTGCTCGGCGCCCCCCTGCTCGCCCTCCTGGTCCGCCGCGCCAAGGTCGTGACGGCGTGAGCGCGAGGAGTGCGCCGGGTTTGCGCGCCCCGCAGTCGCGAACGAAGGAAGCGCTGAGCGCGTCGACGACCGCCCTGCCGGGGCGGTCGCTGGTGCGGGTCGGTCCGCTGGCCGTGCCGGTGCGGCGGCGGCCGGTGGTGGTGGCGGCCGTGCTGTTTCTGCTCCTGGCCGCCGCCGTGGTGATCAGTCTTTCGCTCGGGACGCCGTACGTAGCTCCGGGCGACGTGCTGCGGGCGCTCTCCGGCGCCGGCACCCCGTACGACCTCGTGGTGCTCGACCTGCGGCTGCCCCGCGCGGTGCTCGCGGCGCTGGCCGGGGCGGCCTTCGGGGTGGCCGGCACCCTGATCCAGAGCGTGGCCCGCAACCCCCTCGCCAGCCCCGACGTCATCGGCGTCACCCAGGGCGCCGGCCTGGCCGCCACGGTGGCACTGACCAGCGGCGCCGCGGCGGTCCTGGTGGCGCCGGCCGCGCTGGTCGGCGGCCTGGTGGCGGCGCTCCTGGTCTTCGCCCTCGGGGCGCGGCACGGCCTGGCCGCGCAGCGCTTCGTGCTGGCCGGCGTGGCGGTGGCGTTCGCGCTCCGGGCGCTGACCGAGGTGGTCATGCTGGCCGCCGACCCGATCGACGGGCTGCGCGCCCAGCTCTGGCTCATCGGCACCCTGGCCGGCAAGGGCTGGACCGAGGCGGCCTGGATCGCCGGCACCCTCGCCGTGCTGCTGCCCGTGCTGCTCTGGGCCGGCTGGGCGCTGCGCAGCACCGCACTGGACGACGACACCGCCCGGGGGATCGGGCTGCGCCCGGTGGCCCGGCGGGTCGGCCTGGCCGCCACCGGCGTGCTGGCCGCCGCCACGGTCACCGCCCAGGTCGGCGCGGTGGACTTCGTGGCGCTGGTCGCCCCGCAGGTGGCCCGGCGGCTGGTACGCGCGGAGCGGCCGCCGCTGCTCTGCTCGGCCCTGCTCGGGGCGCTGCTGCTGGTGCTCGCCGACCTGGCCGGCCGCCGGCTGTTCGCGCCCACCCAACTCCCGGCCGGCGTGCTCACCGCGGCGATCGGCGGCCCCTACCTGATCTTCCTGCTGCTGCGCACCCGAGGGAGGCGGTCGTGACCGCGATGCTGTCCACCCGTGACCTGGTCGCCGGATACGAGACCCGGACCGTGCTGGACGGGCTGGACCTCGACCTGCCCGCCGACGCGTTCACGGTGATCGTCGGGCCGAACGCCTGCGGCAAGTCCACTCTGCTGCGCACCATGGCCCGGCTGCTCACCCCGCGCCGCGGCGCGGTGCTGCTCGACGGCACGGCGATCCGCGACCTGCCCACCCGCGAGGTGGCCCGGCGGCTCGGCGTGCTGCCGCAGAGCCCGCTGGTGCCCGAGGGGATCACCGTGGCCGACCTGGTCGGCCGGGGCCGGCAGCCCTACCAGCGCTGGTGGCGGCAGTGGTCCGCGGAGGACGGCCGGGCCGTCGAGGCGGCCCTGGCCATGGCCGACGTGACCGGGCTGGCCGACCGGCCGGTGGACACCCTCTCCGGCGGGCAGCGGCAGCGGGTCTGGATCGCCATGACCCTGGCCCAGGACACCGAGGCGCTGCTGCTGGACGAGCCGACCACCTTCCTCGACCTGGCCCACCAGGTGGAGGTGCTGGACCTGCTGCACCGGCTGCGCGCCGAGCGCGGCCGGACCGTGGTCGCCGTGCTGCACGACCTCAACCAGGCCGCCCGGTACGCCGACCACCTGGTCGCCATGCGCGCCGGTGCGGTGGTCGCCGCCGGCCCGCCGCGCGAGATCCTCACGGTCGACCTGGTCCGCGACGTCTTCGGGCTCGACTGCGTGGTCGTGCCCTGCCCGGTCACCGGCGCCCCGCTCGTGGTGCCCGCCCTCACCCACACCTCGGCCGTTCCGGCCGCCACGCCGGCCCCGGCCGGCGCCTCCGTCGGCGACGCCTGACCGCGCGTCGACCCGTACCTGTCAGGAAAGGACCTTTTGATGCGTCGTCTCGCCGTCGCTCTCACCGCGGCCCTCGCCCTCGGCGTGGGCCTCACCGCCTGCGGGGAGAGCGATCCCGTCTCCGGCACCAGCGCCGGGGAGACCCGGGAGATCACCCACGCGATGGGCACCAGCAAGGTGCCCGCCGAGCCGAAGCGCGTGGTGGTGCTCGACACCGACAAGATCGACACCGCGCTGTCGCTCGGCGTCACCCCGGTGGGCGCGGCCACCGCCGGCGAGGCGAAGAGCTGGCCCACCTACTTCGGCGCGGACAAGCTGGCCGGCATCAAGGAGGTGGGGGTGCTCACCGAGCCCGACCTGGAGGCGATCAACGCGCTCAAGCCGGACCTGATCCTCGGCAGCAAGTTCCGCCAGGAGAAGTTCTACGACGAGCTGTCCGCCATCGCCCCGACGGTCTTCACCGAGAAGGTGGGCATCACCTGGAAGGAGAACTTCCTCCTCGACGGCAAGGCCCTCGGCAAGGAGCAGCAGGCCAAGGATCTGCTGGCCACGTACGAGAAGCGGGCCAAGGACCTCGGCGCGAAGCTCGGCGACGCGTCGTCGCGGAAGGTCTCCATCGTGCGCTTCATTCCGGGCAACATCCGGGTCTACGGTCCGGACTCGTTCTCCGGCATCGTGGTCGGTGACACCGGCCTGGGCCGCCCCGAGCGGCAGTTGCTGGCGGGCAAGGAGGACAAGCGCTTCGACCTGGTCAGCCCCGAGCGGGTCAACGAGGTCGACGGCGACGTCGTCTTCGTGACCGCGTACGGCGAGAAGGCCGCCGCCGAGCAGGCGAAGGTCTCCGCCGGCAGCCTCTGGCAGGGCCTGTCCGCGGTCAAGGCGGGCAAGGCGCACGTGGTCTCCGACGAGGTCTGGATGACCGGCATCGGCGTCGGCGCCGCCAACAAGATCCTGGACGACCTGGAGAAGTACCTGGCCGCCTGAACCACCCGCACGTCCAGCGCCCGCCCGGCCCCGTGCCGGGCGGCCGCTGCCGTCGTCAGGCCGGGACCGGGTGGTCGGCCTCGAACCGGTCGCGGGTGAGGAAGGCGAGCCGGGCCCGCTTGTCCGGCATGTCGATCTCGGCGTCGAAGGCGAAGCCCTCCCGCTCCAGCCGGCGCAGCGCGCGGTCGTTGCGCACGTCCGGCTCGACGACGATGCGCTGCCGGGTGGGGTCGGTGAACAGGAAACGGGCCAGGGCCGGCGCGACCGCCGAGGCGAGGCCCGGCGCCGGCCGGTTCGCCGCCAGCAGCAGGTGCATCCCGACGTCACCGGGGCGGACCGGGTAGCGCTCGCCGACCGGGTCGGCCTCGGGCCGGTAGCTCTGGAACAGGCCGACCGGCGTCCCGTCCAGGGTGATCAGGTAGGCGTGGTGCGTGGCCAGGCCGTCGAGGAACTCGTAGACCTCGCGCACCTCCGCCTCGGTGTGGTCGCCCATGCCCCAGAACCGGGCCCACGGCTGGGTCACCCAGCCGTGCAGCAGCGCCGCGTCCGCCGCCGGGTCGACCGGGACGAGCCGCAGCTCGCCGAGGCCGGGCAGCTTCTCCTGGTACGTCATGACGGGTCTCCTTCTCGGGTGAGTTCGGTGGCGGGCACCGGGATCAGCTCGCCGGCCGCCCAGCGCGGCAGTTGGTCGTCGAAGTGCGGGTCGCCCGGCCGGCCGGAGGCGCCGAACGGCACCACCCAGCGACTGCGCGAGCGGTCGGTGAGGTCCCAGACGTAGCGGGCCACCGGGCCCCGCCAGCAGGCGTCGGAGACCCCGGGCACGCCGGAGGTGGCGAGTACGCAGTCGGTGTCGCCGCCGAGGGCCACCCGCTCGCGCATCGCCGTCACCGCGGCGTCGACGTCGGGCGCCACGCCGAGGTGCACGGGGTGCAGCCGGTGCCGCGCGCCCCACGCCGGGGCCGGGCCGGCCGCCGCCACCTCGGCGAGCGC
>NZ_MUYZ01000415.1:0-4245 GCF_003013775.1 Micromonospora sp. MH33 | reverse complement strand
GGGGGTCCGGGCGGCGCTGGCCGCCGGGGCCCGCGCGCTGATCGTCACCAGCCGGGCCCAGAACCCCACCGGCGCCGCGGTCTCCGCCGGCCGGGCGGCCGAGCTGCGTACGCTCCTCGCCGGCCGCGCCGACCTGCTGCTGATCGAGGACGACCACGCCGCCGAGCTGGCCCGCGTACCCCTGCACCCGCTCGCCGGGGCGACCCCCGCGTGGGCCTTCGTCCGGTCGGTGAGCAAGCCCTACGGCCCGGACCTGCGGCTCGCGGTGCTCGCCGGCGACGAGGCCACCGTGGCCCGGGTGGCCGGCCGGGCCCGGGTCGGCGCCGGCTGGGTCTCCACCGTGCTGCAACGCCTCGTCCTGGCGCTCTGGCGCGACCCCGCCACCGCCGACCTCGTGCGCCGCGCGGGGGAGAGCTACGAGCGGCGGCGCGACGGTCTGGTCGACGCCCTCGCGGCGCGCGGGCTGGCCGCCCACGGCCGGACCGGGATCAACGTCTGGGTGCCGGTGCCGGACGAGACGGTCGCGGTCACCGCCCTGCGGGACGCCGGCTGGTCGGTGGCCCCCGGCGCGCTGAACCGGATCGCCGCCGCGCCCGGCGTGCGGATCACCGTCAGCCCGCTCGACGAGGCCGACCTCGGCCCGCTCGCCGACGCGGTGGCCCGCGCGGTCCGGCCGTCGCCCGCTGGCTTCACCACCTGAGCCGCCGCATGGCCGGGCTCCCGGCGGGTAACCGCGGCCGGGAGGTGGGTCGCATGGCTTCGAACAGGTCCCGGACCGGGCTCCGGATCGGCGTGGCGGTGGTCGTGATCATCCTGGTGATCATCGCGATCGCGCTGGCCTCGCGCGGCGGTGGCGGTGGCTCCGGATACTGACCCGGGCCCGGGCGCATCCGGCGTCGATGCCGAAACCGGTATATAAAGCAGGCATGGCCGAGACGGAGAGTGCCCCCGGAGCCCAGGAGTTCATCCCGCCGCAGGCGGACACCATCGACGAGCTGCGCGCCGCCGCGGCCGGCTGCCAGGGCTGCGAGCTCTACCGGGACGCCTCGCAGACGGTGTTCGGCCGGGGCGACGAGAGCGCCCGGGTGGTCCTCGTCGGGGAACAGCCCGGCGACCTGGAGGACCAGAAGGGGCTGCCGTTCGTCGGCCCGGCCGGCCGGCTGCTGCGCACGGCGGTGGACGACGCCGGCATCGACCCCGGCCACATCTACCTCACCAACGCCGTCAAGCACTTCCGCTTCGAACTGCGCGGCAAGCGGCGGATCCACCAGACGCCGGACCGGGTGCACATCACCGCCTGCCGGCCCTGGCTGGTGGCCGAGTTCGCCCGGCTCCAGCCGGAGATCGTGGTGGTGCTCGGCGCCACCGCCGCCAAGGCCCTGCTCGGCCCCACCTTCCGGGTGACGAAGCAGCGCGGCGAGCTGCTGCCCTGGCCGGCCGCCGCCCAGCACCCGGAGGACTTCGCCCGGGTCCCGGTGGACAGCGCCGGCAAGGTCGCCGACGCCCCGGCGGCCCGGCTGCTGGCCACCATCCACCCCTCCGCGGTGCTGCGCGCCGACAACCGGGACGTCGCGTACGACGGGCTCGTCAAGGACCTGACGGTGGCCGCCCGCGCGCTGCGCTAGTCGCGCCCCTGCCAGGTGCAGAGGCAGACCCGGTTGCCGTCGGAGTCGGCGAGCACCCAGAAGTGCGGCGCCGCCGCGTCACTGACCAGCGTCCCGCCGGCGGCGAGCGCGGCCTCGATCCGCGGGCGCACCTCCGCCGGGTCCACCCACACGTCGGGGTGCCAGCGCTGGCGGGGCTCGTCGCGGCCGGACTCCTGGAACCACACCGTGGGCAGCGCGCCGGCCGGATCGCGCACCTCGTCACCGAACCCGGGGCCGGCCAGGTGCTCCCCGGCCAGCACCGCCCGCCAGAACGGCAGCACGGCGGCGAAGTCCGGGCTGTCCAGGGCGAGTTCGAGCCGGGACACGCCGGTGTGCGCCGGTGACAGGCCGGCGTCGGCCGCGAGCGCGGAGATGGCCCGGGCCAGCCGGACGTCGCGGTCGGTGACCCCGCGTACGTCGTGCGACCAGAGCCGCACGTCGACGTGGGTGTAGCGCAGGTCCAGGTCGGGATGGTGGTCCCGCCGCTCGGCCTCGGCGCCGATGGCGTTCACCAGCGCCAGCCCGGCGGCGAAGTTGGGCGTACGGATGCGGGTCTGCAGGGCGCCGAGCAGGTAGGCCCACCCGTCCAGGGCGGCGTCGGCGATCTGCGTTCCGGTCAGCGTGCTCATCCCGCCATGCTGGCGTACCCCGGCGGACCGGGCCAGAGCCGGCCGGCGCCGCCCCTGGGCAGGGCGGGTGAGCGGTGCCAGACTGGCCGCCATGGAGCAGCATCTCTACGAGCCCGTCCACCAGGAGTTCCGGGACCTGTGCCGTCAGTTCCTCGCCCGGGAGGCCGTGCCGCACCACGACCGCTGGGAGGCCGACGGGATCGTCGACCGGGAGGTGTGGCGCACGGCGGGTGCGGCCGGGCTGCTCGGCATGGACGTGGACCCCGAGCACGGCGGCGGCGGGCAGCGGGACTTCCGGTTCAACGCGGTGCTCGACGAGGAGATCATCGCGGCCGGCTGCACCGGGCTGGGCTTCGGGCTGCACAACGACGTGGTGGCCCCGTACCTGACCGAGCTGACCACCGACGACCAGCGCAAGCGCTGGCTGCCGGGCTTCTGCTCCGGCGACCTGGTCACCGCCATCGCGATGAGCGAGCCCGGGGCGGGCAGCGACCTGGCCGGCATCCGCACGGGCGCGGTCCGCGACGGCGACAGCTGGGTGCTCAACGGCCAGAAGACGTTCATCACCAACGGCGAGCTGGCCGACCTCGTGGTGGTGGTCGCCAAGACCGCCCCCGACCAGGGCGCGCACGGGGTGAGCCTGATCGTGGTGGAGACCGGCACCCCCGGCTTCGGCCGGGGCCGGCGGCTGGCCAAGGTGGGCCTGAAGGCCAACGACACCGCCGAGCTGTTCTTCGACGACTGCCGGGTGCCGGCGGAGAACCTGATCGGCACCGAGAACCACGGCTTCTACCACCTGATGGCCAACCTGCCCCGCGAGCGGCTGAGCATCGCGGTGGCCGCGGTGGCGGCGGCGGAGAAGCTGCTCGCGCTCACCCTCGACTACGCCCGCTCGCGGGAGGCGTTCGGCCGGCCGATCGGGCGGTTCCAGCACAACCGGTTCCTCCTGGCCGAGCTGGACACCGAGGTCACCATCGCGCGGACCTTCGTCAACCACTGCGTGGCCGAGTACAACGCCGGCCGGCTCTCGGTGACCGACGCGGCGAAGGCCAAGTGGTGGACCACCGAGCTGCAGAACAAGGTCGCCGACCGCTGCGTGCAGCTGCACGGCGGCTACGGCTTCATGCTGGAGTACCCGGTGGCGAAGGCCTGGCTGGACAGCCGGGTGCAGACCATCTACGGCGGCACCACCGAGATCATGAAGGAGATCATCGGGCGGGGGCTCGGCCTCTAGCTGAACCGGGTGCCGGTGAACCGGTCGGGTGCGGGAGGATGGGTCACCCCTTACCCGAGGAGCATCCGTCATGGCCACCGACCTGACCACGCCGGCCCCGAGCCGGCTCGACGTCGCCCCGATCCAGCGGCGCACCGTCCGGCTGCTCTTCCTCACCCAGATCATCGGCGGCATCGGCGTCACCATCGGCATCTCGGTCGGCGCGCTGCTCGCCGCCCGGGTCGCCGGCACCGCCCTGGCCGGGGTGGCACAGAGCGCCGGGGTGGTCGGCGCCGCGCTGCTCGCCGTGCCGGTCACCCGGATCATGGCGGCCCGCGGGCGCCGGCCGGGGCTGGTCACCGCGTACCTGGTCGGGGCGGTCGGGGGCGTGCTCGTGGTGGTCTCCACCGTGGTGCACCTGGTGCCGCTGCTCTTCCTCGGCATGCTGCTCTTCGGCGGCGGGACCGCGGCCAACCTCCAGGCCCGCTACACGGCCGTGGACCTGGCCGAGCCGGCCCGCCGTGGGCGCCAGCTCTCGCTCGTGGTCTGGGCCACCACCATCGGCGCGGTGGCCGCGCCGAACTTCGCCGCGCTCGCCGACGCCACCACCCGGGGCTGGGGGCTGCCGGCGCTGGCCGGCCCGTTCGCCTTCAGCGCCGCCGCGTTCGTGCTGGCCGCCGTCGTACTGGCGGTGCTGCTCCGGCCGGACCCGCTGCTCACCGCGCGCCGGCTGGCGGCGGCCGAGACCCCGGCCGAC
>NZ_MUYZ01000414.1:0-4248 GCF_003013775.1 Micromonospora sp. MH33 | reverse complement strand
TGGGCAGCAGCAGGGCGGCCAGGCCGGCCGGGAAGGCGGCGTCGAGCCCCAGGGCGCCCGGGTCGCCGACCGCACCGCCAGCCAGCACGCCGAGGCCGGTGCCGGCGTTCCAGGCCAGGAAGAGCAGCACCCCGGCGAGCCAGAACGCCCGCCGCCGGCCGGGCCCGGCCGGGCGGGCCAGCGCGAACGCGGTCGCCTCGTCGGTCATCAGGTGGCTGCCGAGCAGCCGCTGCCGGCGCCGGGGGCCCAGGGTGCCTCCGAGAGCCAGGCCGAACGGCAGGTGCCGGGCGTTGAGCAGCAGGCCGGCGAGGACCGCCGCGAGCGGGTTGCCGGCCGCGATCAGGCCCACGGCCATGAACTGGGCGCCGCCCGCGTAGACCAGCACCGACATGGCCTGGGTGGCCCAGGCGGGTAGGCCGGCGGCCACCGCCACGGCGCCGAACGAGGCGCCCACGGCGAACATCGCCGCGCCGATGGCGGCGACGTCGCGGAGCACGTGGGCGTCGCCCGTTCGATATGCCGTACGCATGGTCCATTATCCTGAACGCAAGGACCTGGTTCGTCAAACCGAACAAACCGACCGATGGAGCGAACACATGGCGATCGACCCCGCTCCCCCGCTCGCCACCATCGCGGCCGCCCTGCGCCGGGAGCGCGACCGGGCGGGGCTGTCGCTGACCGAGCTGGCCCGCCGCGCCGGCATCGCCAAGTCCACCCTGTCCCAACTGGAGTCGGGCGTCGGCAACCCGAGCGTGGAGACGCTCTGGGCCCTCGGGGTGGCGCTGGGCGTACCGTTCAGCCGCCTGGTCGAACCCCCCACCGCCGCCGTCCGGGTGGTCCGGGCCGGCGAGGGGCCGCGGATCCGCTCCGAGCACGCCGACTTCTCGGCCACCCTGCTCGCCGCCGGCGCGCCCCACGCCCGGCGCGACGTCTACGTGATGGAGCTGGAACCCGGGGCCGTACGGCTCGCCGAGGCCCACACCCCGCGCAGCGTCGAGCACGTCGTGGTCGCGGCCGGGCGGATGCGCGTCGGCCCGGAGACAGACCTGGTCGAGCTGGGACCGGGCGACTACGCCACGTTCCCCGGCGACACCCCGCACCGGTACGAGGCGCTGGCCCCGGGCACCTTCGCCGTGCTAGTCATGGAGCACCCGTGAGGGCAGCCGCTCAGCCCACCTCGGCCGGGGCCCGGTAGAGCCGGGCCACGACCTCCTCGATGTCCGGCTCCACGATCGAGATGTCCCGCAGCGTGGCCAGACCGGCCAGCCCGGCCACCACCTCGGCGACGCTCGCCGACTCCAGCGCGAACACCAGCCGGCGCCCGTCCGCCTCGACCCGCTGCACCGGCGCGCCGGGCAGCACCGGCGGCGCGGGCAGCGCGGCGTCCAGCTCGGCGACCACCATCCGGCGGGAACCGTACCGGCTGTGCAGGGCGGCGATCGAGCCGTCGTGCACCACCCGCCCGTGGTCGATCACCACCAGGCGCCGGCAGAGCCGCTCGATGTCGGCCAGGTCGTGGGTGGTGAGCACCAGGGTGGTGTCGCCGGCCCCGCCCAGCTCCGCCAGGAAGTCGCGAACCGCCTGCTTGCTGACCACGTCCAGCCCGATGGTCGGCTCGTCCAGGAAGAGCACCTCGGGGCCGTGCAGCAGGGCGGCGGTCAGCTCGCCGCGCATCCGCTGGCCCAGGGAGAGCTGCCGGACCGGGGTGTCCAGGAACTCGTCGAGGTCGAGCAGGCTCCGGCAGCGGGCCAGCCGGGCCGCGTGCTCGCCGGCCGGCACCCGGTAGACGTGCCGCAGCAGCGCGAACGAGTCCCGCAGCGGCAGGTCCCACCAGAGCTGCGAGCGCTGCCCGAAGACCACGCCGATGCGCAGCGCCAGCCGGGTCCGGTCGGGCACCGGCCGCAGCCCGCAGACCCGTGCCCGCCCCGCCGAGGGCATCAGCACCCCGGTGAGCATCTTCAGCGTGGTCGACTTGCCCGCGCCGTTCGGACCGATGTAGCCGAGCATCTCGCCCCGCTCCACCCGCAGGTCCACCCCGTCGACCGCGGTGACCGTCCGCTTCTCCCGGCGCAGCCGCCCGGCCTTCACCCGCACGGTGAACTCCTTGCGCAGCCCGTCCATCTCGATGACGTTCACGATCCCGTACTCCGGTAGTGGCGGATCCCGACGCGCCAGGCCAGGGCGGCGACCGCCGCGGCGACCAGCGCGACGCCGGGCGAGGCCCAGCCCACCCAGGGCGGCAGGCCCAGCGGGTCGGCCCGGCCGAGCAGCGCCAGCGCCGGGTGGTAGCTGACAAAGGCGAAACCCAGCCCGTACGCGAAGATCGCGCGGAACCAGCCGCCGTAGACGGTGACCGGGTACGACGTGAAGTCGCGCCCGCCGTAGGTGACCGAGTTGGCCAACTCCCCCGAGTCGACCCAGTAGAACGACACGGTGGCGGTGGTGACGAAGACGGCGGCGAAGAAGACCACCGCGGCCAGCGGGGCGACCACCGCCAGCGCCACCCGGCCCGGCGTCCACCCGATGCCGGCCGAGACGAGCGCGAACAGCAGCACGGCCAGCCCGAAGACCGCCCGGGAGACCTTGCGCAGCGGCAGGTCCATGAGCAGCAACTGGGGCAGCGCGGCCAGCGGCCGGACCAGCACGGCGTCGAAGAGGCCGGTGCGGACGTACCGGGGCAGCCGCTCGATGTTGCCGACCAGCAGGTCGGCGGTGGCGAACGCGAACGACGACAGGCCGACGACGACCAGCGTCTCGCGCAGCGTGAAGCCGCCCAGCTCCCGGGTGACCCCGAAGAGCACCAGCACGGTCACCACGTCGAACACGGTGGCGCCCATGTTGCCCACGAGGTCCACCACGAACGAGGTGCGATAGGCCGCCTGCGACCGGGCCTGCGCCCCGAGCAGCGCCCGGTACACCCGCCAGGCCCCGGTCGGCGTCCCCGGCTCAGCCACCCTGCACCACCAGCCGGCGCTCGGCCCGGCGCTGCACCAGCCGGCAGAGCGCCAGCAGCAGCACCGCCCAGCCCAGCTGGAGCCCGACCAGGCCCAGCTCCGTCGGCATGGGCTCCCGCTCGACCAGCACGTCGAGCGGGACCTGCAACAGGCTGGGGAACGGGGTGGCGTACCGCAGCGTGGCCTCCAGCCAGCCCGGGAGGAAGCCGAGCGGGAAGTACAGGCCGGCCAGCACGCCGGAGCCCAGCGTCCAGAGGATCATCGGCCCGCGGACGTCCTGCAACCAGTACGCCGTCGCGTTGACCAGGTAGCGGCAGGCGAAGCAGACCAGCACGGCGAGCAGCACGGAGAGCGCGAAGAGCGGCGGGGTGGCCCAGTGCCGGGGCAGGTAGACCTCGAAGAAGAACGGGCCGATCACCACCGGCGGCAGCAGCCGGGCCAGCGACGCGAACCCGGCCCGGCCCAGGTCGGTGGCGAGGTAGCTGGTCACCGGGTGCACCGGGCGGAGCAAGTCGGCGGCGATCTCCCCGGTCCGGATCCGGTCGGCCAGCTCGGTCCAGCCCCAGATCGCGATCACCGCGAGCAGCCCCTGGCCCGCCCAGACGAAGGTGCCGAGCTGGGCGCGGTCGTAGCCGGCCACCGTGCCGGCAGCGCCGGCCACCGCGAGGAAGATGTAGCAGCGCAGGAAGCCGAAGACGGTGTTCGTGACGACGCCCGCCACGGCGGCCTGCCGGTAGGTCGCGTGACGCCGGAATCCGGCGGCCACTATCGCGCCGAATGTCCGAAACCATCGGGTAACGTTTGGCTCCGTGGGCGGTGCCACAGTGGCGGTGACAGAGCCCACGCCGCTACCCTCCTTCCGCAGCCACGACGTGCTGGACCGGGCGACTCTACCGGCACGTCGGGCGCCCAGCGCGACAATTTCCAACGAGGTGACATCGCCGTGAGCGAGCGACGCGAGCCGGCCCCGGGGCCGCGCCGCGCGGGCGGCGACAGGGTCACCCGATGAGCGGCTGGGACCGTTGGCGTGAGCTGGCCGAACCGTCCTGGGCGGCGGAGCCCACCCACGAGTGGCGTCCACAGTTCCCCGGGCAGCGCTATCCGGGCGACATCGGCCTCGAATACCTGACCCCGCCCGCGCCGCGCGGCCGGTCCGCCGTGGTCGGCCGGGCCGAGGTGCACCCGGTCAGCCCGGCGCCCGGGGGCGCGGACGCGTACCCCGTCAGCCCGGCCGGACCGGACGACCTGGGCGGCCGGCGCGGCGCGTACCCCGTCAGCCCCGCCGGCCCACACG
>NZ_MUYZ01000413.1:0-4294 GCF_003013775.1 Micromonospora sp. MH33 | reverse complement strand
CGCCCGCCGGATCGGGCACCTCGGCCGGCCCGGTCGGACCGGGCGCGGCCACGGCGGTGGGGCGGGCGGTCAGCCGGCCGTGCCGGTACCCCTCCTCGGGCTGCCGGTGCGGCGGCGCGGGCTCGGTCACCTCGCCCCCCTGTCGTCGGTCGGGTCGGGCGGCGGATACCCGGCTGCCGGCGACTCAACCGCCCGGCGCCCCACCACGGGTCAGGCGCTCTCCCGTGCCACCAGCGTCGAGGGGAACGCAGTCACCGGCGGCACCGGCCGGCCGTCCAGCACCGCCGTCGCCGCCGCGGTGGCGATCCGGGCCACCGGATGGGTGGCCGTGGTCAGGGCCGGGCTGCTCACCGCCGCGTACGGGATGTCGTCGAAGCCGGCCACCGCCACGTCGTGCGGCACCCGCATCCCGCGCCCGCGCAGCGCCGCGATCACGCCCAGCGCGGTGGCGTCGCTGGCCGCGTAGATCGCGTCGGTGTCCGGCCAGCGGGTCAGCGCCTCCAGCGCGGCCCGGCCGCCCCGCGCGGCGGTGAAGTCGCCGGTGACCAGCCGCACCGGCAGCCCGGCCGCCCGCATCAGCCCCTGGTACGTGGTCACCGACCGCTCGGCGCAGCTCAGCCAGCGCGGGCCGGTGACCATGGCGATCCGCCGGCGGCCGCCGGCGTGCAGGTGGCGCAGCACCGCGTCGGCGCCGCCGGCGTTGTCGACGTCGAAGGAGGGGACGGCCGGCGAGCCGGTGCCGATCGAGACGACCCGCCCGCGCAGCCCGGCGGGCACCGCGTCGAGCACCGGCGCGGTGGTGTTGACCAGCAGCACCCCGCACACGCTCCGGTCGTCGCCGAGCCGGCGCAGCCCGGCCGGGGCGTCCAGCGGCAGCCACTCCAGGGCCACCCCGACCCCGTGCGGGGCGCACACCCGGGCCGCCGCGCTCACCAGCCGGTCCACGTACGGGTCGTCCAGCACGGTGGCGTCGGTGCCGGCGACCGCCACGACGAGGCGTACCCCGGCACCCCGGACCAGCGCGCGGGCCGTGATGTTCGGCACGTAGCCGAGCCGGTCGGCGGCGGCGCCGACCCGCTCGCGGGCGTCCACCGAGGCGAACCCGTAGCCGCCGAGCACCCGGGAGGCGGTGGCCCGGGAGACCCCGGCCGCCCGCGCGACGTCGTCGAGGGTCACCGGGCGGCTGGTCGGCGTCTCCATGTCTGGTCCTCCCCGTGGTGGCCGTTCTGTCGGCATCATGCCCGGTCAGGGCCGGCCGGGTAAGGGGTGGGAGCGTTTGTGGTGGTAGCGCTCTCAGGTGTGCGATGGTCGTCGGACGACTTCGCGGAGAGGACCACACCACGGTGAGCAGCACCATCGACGCGCCGGCCGACGCCAGCGCCGTGACCCCGCGGGCGGTCCTCGCCGCCCGCAACGGCGTGGCGCTCGTGTTCGCCCTCAACGGGCTGGCCGTGGCCACCTGGTTCTCCCGGGTGCCCGCGATCCGCGAGGCGCTCGGGCTCAGCGCCGGGCGGCTCGGCCTGCTGCTGCTGGCCATGTCGGCGGGCGCGCTGGTGGCCATGTCCACCGCCGGACTGGTCACCCTGCGGCTCGGCCCGGCCCGCACCGTGGCGGGCTCGACCGTGCTGGTCGCGCTCGGCCTGGCGACCGCCGGCCTGTCGGCCAGCCTGGCCGGCTCGCTGGTCGGCGTCGTGGTCGGGCTCTTCGCCGTGGGCTACGGCTCCGGCTCCTGCGACGTGGCGATGAACGTCGAGGGCGCGGCCGTGGAGAAGCGGCTCGGCCGGACGATCATGCCCCGGTTCCACGCCGCCTGGAGCCTCGGCTCGGTCGCCGGGGCCGGGCTGGGCGCCGGTGCGGCCCGGCTGGGCGTCCCGGTCGGCTGGCACCTGCCCGTGATCGCGGCGGTGGTCCTGGCCGGCACGCTGCTCGGCGTCCGCGCCTTCCTGCCCGCACCGGCCGAGACGGCCGGCTCAGCCGAGCCGGCCAACCACCGGCGCGCGCTGCTGGCCACCTGGCGGGAGCCGCGCACCCTGCTCATCGGCCTGTTCGTGCTGGTGATGGCGTTCACCGAGGGCAGCGCCAACGACTGGCTGGCGGTGGCCTTCGTCGACGGGTACGGGGTGAGCGAGGCGGCCGGTGCCGCCGTCTTCGGGGTCTTCGTGGTCGGCATGACCCTCGGCCGGACCGCCGGCACCGTGGCGATCGACCGGTGGGGCCGCGTGCCGGTGCTGTTCGGCACCATCGCGCTGGCCGTCACCGGGGCCACGTGCGCCGTGCTGGCCGGCTCCGGGCCGCTCGCCGTGGTCGGCGTGGCGCTGTGGGGCGTCGGCGCGTCGCTCGGCTTCCCGGTCGGGATGAGTGCCGCCGCCGACGACGAGGACCGGGCGCCGACCCGGGTCAGCGTGGTCGCCATGATCGGCTACACGGCCTTCCTCGCCGGCCCGCCGCTGCTCGGCTTCCTCGGTGACCACCTGGGCATCCTGCACGCCCTCGGCGTGGTGCCGTTCCTGCTGCTGCCTACCCTCGCCCTGGTCCCGGTGCTGCGCCCGCGGGCCCGCTGACCGGCGCCGGCACGGCGGGCGGCCGGCCGGCCGTCAGTGGACTCCCACCCGGCTCCCAGCCGGTTGCCAGGTACAGGTGCTGCACTGGACGGGACGCCGAGTAGAGGAGGCGGGCATGGGCTGGTTCAGCCGCCGGGCCGCCGACCCGACGACCCCGACGAAGCTCGACCGGGAGGCCACCCGGGACGACCTGGCCGCGCTGGAGGCCTTCGTGGCCAGCCGGAGCGGGGTGGAGTTCTACCTGGAACCGGAGACCACCGCCACCGACACCACCGTGGTGGCCATCGCCCACGACGGGGAGTGGATCCGCCGCCGCACCGGCTCGCCCCGGGCCGCAGCGAAGATCGCGCAGAAGCACGCGGTCCCGCTCTACGAGGCCGCCCGCACCGGCTACCCGGAGCGGATGCGGGCCTGGAACCGGGCCCACCCGGAGCGGCGCGCCCGCTGACGCCGGCGCGGGTCAGCCTGCGCCGGCCAGCGCGGCCCGCGCCTCGGCCAGCGGCAGCGGCTCGTCGTGGGCCGAGACGTACCAGGCGACGTCGTCGTCGAGCAGGCTCGCCGCCAGGGCCAGGTCGGGCCCGTCATCGGGGGTCCGCAGGTGCGCGGGCGGCGGGTACCAGCAGTCGCCCAGCAGCAGCACCCCGGAATCGGGCACCAGCACCACGGCGGAGTCCGGCGCGTGCCGGCCGCCCACGTGCCGGACCACCACGCCGGTGGGCAGCGTCAGCTCGTCGGCGAAGGTGCGCGTCGGCGGCAGCACCGCGAAGCCGTCCCAGGAGTCCACCGCCAGGGCGCGGGCCCGGAAGCTGTGCCCGAGGCGGGGATTCTCGCGGACCTGCTCGCGCAGGTAGCGGTGGCTCCACGGGCGGGCCGCCTCGGCGCGCAGCGGGGCCACCCCCGACGCGTGCCCGACGATCTCCACTCCCGGCCAGGCGCAGGCGCCCCAGACGTGGTCCCAGTGGTGGTGGGTGTAGACCAGCCAGCGCGGCTCCGGCAGCCCGGCCGCCGCCAGCGCGGCCCGGACCTCCCGGGCATGGGCGGGGCTCTGGCCCGCGTCGACGAGCACACTTCCGCGGTCGTCGGCGACCACCGCCACGGTCGGGCGGACCGCGAGCGGATCGGGATCGCCGGGGAACAACCAGACCCGACCCACGAGATGTCGCAGCGCCACCGTCAGTTCCTCCCCGCTCCCTGGTCCACGATCGACCGATGCTATCGGCCGGGCGCCGCTGCCGGCCGCCCCGGCGGCGGGGGACCCGGCGTTGACCCGCGCCGGGCGGCTGTGGCAGCATTCGCGGCCTGACGGCAGTGAAGGAAGCCGGTGCGATTCCGGCGCGGTCCCGCCACTGTCACCGGGGAGCGATCCCCCCTCGTGAGCCACGGCCGTGCGTGCGCGGTTGGAAGGCCGGGGGTGAGCGTCGATCCGGGAGCCAGGATACTTCGGCCGTCGGAGAACCCCAGGGCGTGGACACCCGAGGAGGACCCCGATGCACGGCCTTTCCGCCATCGACGACGATCGTCGTATCCGGCCGGCGCGCACCGACGCGCCGTTGACCGCACACCTCACCGCCCCGCAGGCCGTCGCGCCGCGCGCCGGGCGGGCCCGGGCCGTCCGCCGCTGATCGTCCCGCCGGGTTCCGTACCCGGCCGGGCGCCCCTGCCGACCTTGTAGTCGGTGAGCCGTCCGCCGGACCCGCGTACCCGCAGAACCCGCCCCCGCCCCCGCCCCCGCC
>NZ_MUYZ01000412.1:0-4308 GCF_003013775.1 Micromonospora sp. MH33 | reverse complement strand
GGGGCGCCGCCGAGGCGTACGACACCCGGCAGGGCACGCCCAGCTCGGCGCCGAGCGCCGCGGCCACCCGACCCACCGAGCCACGCGCCCGGAAATCCCGGGTGCCCGCCGCGGCCAGCACCACGGCGTCGAAGCCGCCCGGCTCCGCCTCGGCCAGCCGGCGGCGCAGCCCGGCCAGCAGCCGGGTGTCCACCATCCCGTCCGCCGGCCCCAGCACGTCGGTCACCCGTACCTCGATCGCCGCGCCACCCTGACGGGCCGCCGCCACCGCCGCCGGGACGTCGACCTTCCGGTGGTACGCGGCGGTCAGCAGCAACGGCACCAGCACCGCCCCGGGGTGACCGGCGGCGGCCAGGTCCCGCAACACCGCGGCGGGACCGGGGTCGGTGTGGTCCAGCCAGCTCGGCAGCACCGGGACGCCCGGGCGGGCGGCCGCCACGGCCCGGGCCAGCGCCCGGGTCGCCGCGGCCGCTCGCGGATCCCGACTGCCGTGCGCGACCAGCACCACCGGCGGCTCGGCGGTCAGGTGTGCAGGCCGCACTCGGTCTTCTCGAACATGGCCCAGCGGCCCGCCCGCGGGTCCTCCCCCGCCCGGGTACGGCGGGTGCAGGGCCAGCAGCCGATCGAGCCGTAGCCCCGGGCTAGCAGCTCGTTCACCGGGATGTCGTAGCGGGCGATGTAGGCGTCCACGTCCCGCTGGCTCCAGGCCGCGATCGGGTTGACCTTGACCTTGCCGCGCCGGGCGTCGAAGGCCACCACCGGGGTGTTGGCCCGGGTCGGCGACTCGTCCCGGCGCAGCCCGGCGGCCCAGGCGTCGTACCCGGTCAGCGCCCGCTCCAACGGCTCGACCTTGCGCAGCTGGCAGCAGTCGTCCGGGGACTTGCTGAACAGCCGGGGGCCGTACTGGCCGTCCTGCTGGCCGACGGTCATCCGGGGGCGGATCGAGCGCACGTTCACCGGCAGCCGCCGGGCCACCTCGTCGCGGACCCTGAGCGTCTCCGGGAAGTGCAGGCCGGTGTCCAGGAAGACCACGTCGACCCCGGGGGCGACCCGGGAGACCAGGTGCGCCAGCACCCCGTCGGCCATCGAGCTGGTCACGCAGAACCGGTCCCCGAAGGTCTCGGCGGCCCAGCGGGCGATCTCCATCGCGGGCGCACCCTCCAACTCCCGGCCGGCCCGCTCGGCCAGCGCGCGCAGCTCCTCCGGGTCGCGCCGGGCCGGGTCGGCCGGGGCCGGCCCGCCGATCCCGACCAGGCCCAGGCCGGCGGCGGAGGGCAGGGCGCTCATCGGGTCACCGCCCGGCTCAGCAGGCCGGTGAACCGGACGGTGAAGACCCGGGCGCAGGCATGGCACTCCCAGGCGCCGTGCCCGGCCTCGTGCGGCCGCAGGTCCTCCTCCCCGCAGTACGGGCAGTAGAGAGGCGCAGATCGGGCATCGCTCATCGCAATTCCTCCTCGTCGACCCTGATCACCCAGTTGGCGAAGCTCTCACCCTCGGTCCGGCCGGCCAGGTACCGGCGGGCCAGCCGTTCCACGTACTCCGGAAGCTCCTCGGCGGTGGTCTTCAGGCCGCGCAGCTTGCGGCCGAACCCGGCGGTCTGCCCGGCGGCCATGCCCAGGCCGCCGCCGAGGTGCACCTGGAAGCCCTCCACCTGCCGGCCGTCCGGGCCCACCACGAGCTGGCCCTTGAGGCCGATGTCGGCGACCTGGGTGCGGGCGCAGGCGTTCGGGCAGCCGTTGAGGTGGATGGAGATGTCCGCGTCGAAGTCGCGCAGCCGCTCCTCCAGCCGGGCCACCAGCTCCTCGCCGCGCCGCTTGGTCTCGACGATGGCGAGCTTGCAGAACTCGATGCCGGTGCAGGCCATGGTGCCGCGCCGCCAGGCCGAGGGCCGGGCCTCCAGGCCGATCCCGCGCAGCTCCGCCACCAGCGGGTCGGTCCGCTCCGGCGCCACGTCCAGCACCAGCAGCTTCTGGTACGGGGTGAGCCGCACCCGGCCGCTGCCGTGCGCCTCGGCCACGTCGGCGAGCCGGGCGAGCTGGGTGCCGGAGACCCGGCCCACCACCGGGGCGGCGCCGACGTAGTTGTTGCCGTCGCGCTGCGCGTGCACGCCGATGTGGTCGACCGGCTTCGCCGGCAGCGTCGCGGCCGGGCCGTCGAGCAGCGCCCGGCCCAGGTACTCCTTCTCCAGCACCTCGCGGAACTTCGCCACGCCCCAGTCGGCGACCAGGAACTTCAGCCGCGCCCGGTTGCGCAACCGGCGGTAGCCGTAGTCGCGGAAGATGCCGACCACCCCGGCCCAGACGTCCGGCACCTCGGCCAGCGGCACCCAGACGCCGAGGCGCTTGGCCAGCATCGGGTTGGTGGAGAGGCCGCCGCCCACCCAGACGTCGAAGCCGGGACCGAGGTCCGGGTGCTCGACGCCGAGGAAGGCGATGTCGTTCGCCTCGTACGGGGTGTCGACCAGCCAGGAGATCGAGGTCTTGAACTTGCGGGGCAGGTTGGAGAACCGCTTGTCGCCGACGTACCGGCGGACGATCTCGTCGACCGCCGGCGTCGGGTCGAGCACCTCGTCCCGGGCCACCCCGGCGACCGGGCTGCCCAGCACGACCCGGGGGCAGTCGCCGCACGCCTCCGTGGTCTGCAGGCCGACCGACTCCAACCGGCGCCAGATCTCCGGCATGTCCTCGACCCGGATCCAGTGGTACTGGATGTTCTGCCGGTCGGTGATGTCGGCGGTGTCGCGGGCGAACTCCCGCGAGATGTCCGCGACGACCCGGAGCTGGGCCAGGGTGAGTTCACCACCGTCCACCCGCACCCGGAGCATGAAGAACTCGTCCTCCAGCTCGTGCGGCTCCAGCACGGCCGTGCGACCGCCGTCGATGCCCGCCTTGCGCTGGGTGTAGAGGCCCCACCAGCGGAACCGGCCGCGCAGGTCCTGCGGGTCGATCGAGGCGAAGCCCCGGTGCGCGTAGATGTTCTCGATCCGGGCCCGCACGTTCAGCGGGTCGTCGTCCTTCTTGATGCGCTCGTTGGCGTTGAGCGGCTCGCGGTGCCCGAGCGCCCACTGCCCCTCGCCACGGGGCCGGCGCGGGGCCCGGGCAACCGGCGCCGGGGTGTCGGGCCGGGTCGTGGTGGTGCTGCTGACCGCCATCGCGGCGTCCTCCGTTGTCTGCTGTGCCTGGTAGCGCGGACGCGGCGGCCGGCCCTGGGTGAGGGCCGAGGACGGCGATGTCGATGACGGCCGGCGCGGAACGCGCCCGAGACGGATGGGTCGGGCGTCGTCAGTGGGCCGGACAGATCGCGCTGCGGACGCGGCCGTAATCGACGTGGCGGCGGGCCACGAAGCGGCGGATGACAGCGGCGGTCATAGGCCACATGCTGCCACACCCGCCCGACCCCGACCACCGGCCGCCGATGTGATCCCACATCACGGGCCGCCGCCACCCCATCGACGGTGGTACGCTCCCGCGCCCCGTCGCTCCGCCAGCCCGCCCACCGGGATCGGCGGACCGGCCCGGCTCGGCCGCGCCGTCGTGTGACGCTGCGGGATGTGACTCCCGAGTCCGCACCGTCCCGCGACCGCCCGGCCTGGCTCGTGCCGGCGCTGCCGGGGCTGCTCACCCTGGTGGTCACGCTGGCCGGGATCGGGCACGCGCAGCCGTGGCGGGACGAGCTGGCGACCTGGAGCGCGGCCACCCGTACGGTCCCCGACCTGGTCCGGCTGGCCGGCACCATCGACGCCGCGACCGGGCCGTACTACCTGCTCATGCACGGCTGGACCGCGCTGGCCGGGACCTCGCCGACCGCGCTGCGGCTGCCGTCCGCGCTGGCCATGGCCGGGGCCGCCGCGCTCACCGCCCGGCTGGGCGCCCGGCTGGCCGGTCCCCGGGCCGGGCTGCTCGCCGGGCTGCTCCTCGCCGTCCTGCCGGGCACCTCCCGGTACGGCCAGGAGGCCCGCCCGTACGCCCTGGCCACCCTGCTCGCCGTGCTCGCCACGCTGCTGCTGGTCGGGGCGCTGCGCCGGCCCACCTGGCGGCGCTGGACCGGGTACGCCGTCGCCGTGGCCGCGCTCGGGCTGCTCCACCTGATCGCCCTGACCCTGCTCGCCGCGCACGCCGTCGTGGTGCTGCTGGTCACGTGGTCCGGTCCCGCGGCGGCCGGCATCGGCGCTCCCCCGGACCCGACCCGCCCGGCGGACAGCGCCCCGCGGGAGGCCGCCAACCCAGCGCCCGCCGGAACCCGGGTGCTGTGGCGGTGGCTGGTGGCGCTGCTGCCGGCGGCCGTGCTGGTCGCCCCGCTGGTGCTGGC
>NZ_MUYZ01000411.1:0-4425 GCF_003013775.1 Micromonospora sp. MH33 | reverse complement strand
CGCGCTGCTGGCTGCCCTCGCCGCCACCGCGGCGCTGACCGAGGCCGGCGGCTTCGCCGGCTACGCCCGGCCCGCGGGGGTGCTGGTCGGCCTGCTGCTCGCCGGGCGGCGGGCGCCCTTCGTGCTGGTCGTGGTCGCGGCGGCGGGCACCACCGCGCTGCTGCGCCTGCTCGGGGTGGCCTGACGACGACACCGGCCCCTCTCCGCCGGAGCGGGAAGGGGCCGGCGAGGGCGCTCCAGGTCGCGGCGGGCGTCAGACGCGCCGAGCTGGGGTTCTCGGAGTCCGGGCCGACCCGGTCAGATCTTGTCGCCGATGTTCACCCGCGGCGCCGGGGCACGCATCTTGCGGAAGGTGATCGACCGCATGATCGCGTAGAAGTAGAGCGAGCCGAGCCGCTCGGTGCTCTTCGGGTAGCGCTCGCGGACCAGCTTCTTGATCTTCCGCGAGATCAGCACCGAGTCGATCACCACGCCGAGCGCCAGGGCGCCCCAGAGCACGTTCGACAGCAGCCGGACGATCGGCGGCATGGCCTGGTTGGAGCCGACAAGCACGATCAGCGCGCCGCCGAAGAACCAGGTGCCCACCGTCCGCCGGGAGTCGACCACGTTGCGGGCCAGCAGCCGCTCGGGGCCCCGGTCGCGCGGGCCGCCCTCGCGCCGGAACTCGGCCGCCGACTCGGCGCGCGCCAGGCGGCGCTGCTCCCGGGCCTCCTCCTTGGTGAGGGGGCGGGCCGGGGCGGCCGGGCGGCGGCCGGCGGTCGGCCGCTTCGGGGTGGTCCGCCCGAGGTCCTTCTTGCTCGGGGTGTGACCCCGGGACTGGGCGGCGGCGGGCGCCTCGTCGGTCGTCACCGGGGTGACGGAATCCTCGACCAGGTCGGTGGGCTTACGGCGAAACAGCGACGGCACGTGGGCAAGGGTAGCCAAACAGCCGCGCCCGGTGCACATCGCGGGTGCACCGGGCCGACGGCGCCAGGTCGCGGCGCGGCGTAAGACGCGTCGAGGGGGAGTTGTCGCAGCGGAAGGAGCGGTGTGACGTCACGGACGCTCGACGTGCGCGCCCAGATCCGCCAGCTTGGCCTCGAAGTCCTCGTAGCCCCGGTTGATCAGGTCGACGCCGTACACCCGGGAGGTGCCCTCGGCGGCCAGCGCCGCGATCAGGTGGCTGAAACCGGCCCGCAGGTCCGGGATGACCAGGTCGGCCGCGTGCAGCTTGCTCGGGCCGGCGATCACCGCGGAGTGCTTGAAGTTGCGCCGGCCGAACCGGCACGGGGTGCCGCCCAGGCAGTCCCGGTAGACCTGGATGTTGGCGCCCATCGTGTTCAGCGCCTCGGTGTAGCCGAGCCGCTGCTCGTAGACCGTCTCGTGCACGATCGACAGGCCACGGGCCTGGGTGAGCGCCACCACGAGCGGCTGCTGCCAGTCGGTCATGAAGCCCGGGTGCACGTCGGTCTCCAGCGCCACCGCGTTCAACTCACCGCCCGGGTGCCAGAAGCGGATGCCGCCCTCCTGGCCCGGCCGGCCGGCGCGCGGCGGGCGCATGTCGGTCACCTCGTACTCGCCGCCGACCGAGCGGAAGATGTTCAGGAAGGTCATCATGTCGGCCTGCTGGGCGCCCAGCACCTCGACGTGCCCCCGGGTGGCCAGCGCGGCCGCCGCCCAGCTCGCCGCCTCGATCCGGTCCGGGATCGGCCGGTGGGTGTAGCCGCTGAGCCGCTTCACGCCCTGGATCTCGATCACCCGGTCGGTGTGGACCTTGATGATCGCGCCCATCTTCTGCAGCACGCAGATCAGGTCGATGATCTCGGGCTCGACCGCCGCGTTGCGCAGCTCGGTGACGCCCTCGGCCATCACCGCCGTGAGCAGCACCTGCTCGGTGGCGCCCACGCTCGGGTACGGCAGGGCGAACTTGGTGCCGTGCAGCCCGTTCGGCGCCGACAGGTGCAGCCCCTCCGGGGTCTTGTCCACCGTCGCGCCGAACTCGCGCAGCGCCTGGAGGTGGAAGTCGATCGGGCGCGGGCCGATGTGGCAGCCGCCCAGGTCCGGGATGAAGGCGTGGCCGAGCCGGTGCAGCAGCGGGCCGCAGAACAGGATCGGGATGCGGCTGGAACCAGCGTGCACGTTGATCTGGTCGGTGCTGGCGCTCTCGACGTTGGACGGGTCGAAGACCAGCTCGCCGTCCTCCTCGCCGTCGGTGACCTTGACGCCGTGCAGGCCGAGCAGCCCGCGGACGACCTCCACGTCCCGGATCCGCGGCACGTCGAACAGCCGGCTGGGGGTGTCGCCCAGCAGGGCGGCGACCATCGCCTTGGACACGAGGTTCTTCGCGCCGCGCACGCGGATCCGCCCTTCGAGCGGAGTGCCTCCGTGTACGACCAGGACGTCGTCGGTCAACGCAACCTCCAGCGCGTTGGTGCTGCCGTGTAGATGAGTGGGGCCCACGATCTGCATCGCTACCCGGAAGGCGGCCCGGTGAAAACCGACCGCGTGTGTCGTCGCCCCGGCAGCATAGCCCTCCGTGACGCAAATGGAATCGGTCACATCACCAGCGAGGGCACGAACCGGGGATTCCGACGCGTTTCCGTACCAGTGATGTGACCGAGGGTGATCAGGCGCCCGGGAGGGCGAGCATCTGGTCCAGCGCGGCCCGGGCGTGTCCGGCGGTGTCCGGGTCCACGGTGATCTGGTTCACCACCCGGCCGGCGACCAGCTCTTCGAGGGCCCAGACCAGGTGCGGCAGGTCGATCCGGTTCATCGTCGAGCAGTAGCAGACCGCCCGGTCGAGGAACATGATCTGCTTGTCCGGGTGGGCCAGCGCCAGCCGGCGGACCAGGTTCAGCTCGGTGCCGACGGCCCACGCCGAGCCGGCGGGGGCCGCCTCGATGGTTTTGATGATGTATTCCGTGGAGCCCACCTGGTCGGCGGCGGTGACCACCTCGTGCCGGCACTCCGGGTGGACGAGCACGTTGACCCCCGGCACGCGCTCGCGCACGTCGTTGACGCTGTCCAGCGTGAAGCGGCCGTGCACCGAGCAGTGCCCGCGCCAGAGGATCATCTTGGCGTCGCGCAGCTGCTCCGGGGTGAGCCCGCCGTTCGGCTTGTGCGGGTCGTAGAGCACGCAGTCGTCCAGCGACAAACCCATCTCTAGGACGGCCGTGTTGCGACCCAGGTGCTGGTCGGGGAGGAAGAGCACCTTCTGCCCCTGCTCGAACGCCCAGTCCAGCGCCCGCTTCGCGTTGGACGAGGTGCAGACCACACCGCCGTGCCGGCCGACGAAGCCCTTGATGTCCGCCGAGGAGTTCATGTACGTGACCGGGACGGTGTCCGCGGCGATGCCCAGCTCGGTCAGCACGTCCCAGGCGGTCTCGACCTGCGACAGCACCGCCATGTCGGCCATCGAGCAGCCGGCGGCTAGGTCGGGCAGGATGACCTTCTGGCGGTCCGAGGTGAGGATGTCGGCGCTCTCGGCCATGAAGTGCACGCCGCAGAAGACGATGTACTCCGCGTCGGGGCGGGCCGCCGCCTCCCGGGCCAGCTTGAACGAGTCGCCGGTCACGTCGGCGAACTGGATCACCTCGTCGCGCTGGTAGTGGTGGCCCAGCACGAAGACCTTCGTGCCGAGCGCGGCCTTCGCCGCGGCCGCCCGGGCCACCAGGTCCGGGTCGCTCGGCGCGGGGAGGTCACCCGGACACTCCACGCCACGCTCGGTGGCGGGATCGCTGCCGCGGCCGAGGAGCAGCAGCGCAGTGGCGGTGTTGGAGGGCTCAACCCAGGTCGAAGTCACGCCGTCCATGGTCCCACAGCGGGACGGCCGCGCAGCCGCCACGGATGTGGCCTGCCACACTGCTCGGCATGCGCGTGCTGCTCTGCCCGGACAAGTTCGCTGGCACGCTGCCGGCCCAGGAGGTGGCCGCCGCGGTGGCCGAGGGCTGGCGGGAGGTCGCTCCCGCCGACGAGCTGCTGATCCGGCCGCTGGCCGACGGCGGACCCGGGTTCGTCGCCGTGCTCGCCGAGGCGCTCGGCGGCCGGCTGCTGCCGGTGCCCACCGTCGACCCGCTCGGCCGGCCCGCCGCCGGTGAGATCCTGCTCACCGACGACGGCGTGGCGTACCTGGAGAGCGCCCAGGCGTGCGGGCTGCACCTCCTCTCCGCTACCGAGCGGGACCCGAAGGCGACCGCCTCCTACGGGCTGGGCCTACTGGTCACCGCGGCGGTCGAGGCGGGTGCGCGAACCGTGGTGGTCGGGCTGGGCGGCTCGGCCACCAACGACGGCGGCGCCGGGATGCTCATCCCGCTCGGGGTCACCCCGCTGGACGAGGCCGGCCGGGCCCTGCCGTACGGCGGGGCGGCCCTCGCCGCGGTGGCCGCGCTGGACGGCGTGCCCCGGCTGCGCGGCGCCGCGCTGGTCGCCGCCACCGACGTCGACAAC
>NZ_MUYZ01000410.1:0-4428 GCF_003013775.1 Micromonospora sp. MH33 | reverse complement strand
CCGGGGCCGCGCCGGCGAGGGCACCGGCCACGGCGCCGCCGAAGCCGAGCACGAGGGCGCCCGCTGCGCCGGCCCGCACCACGCCGCGCCGGGAGACCTCGGCGTCGACCAGGTCCCCGAAGTACGGGTTGTCGGAGCGGTTCGGCACCGGGTGGTCGCAGGCGTTGCCGCACCGGTACTGGCAGGTCATGGCGTCCCGTGCGCCGTGGCGGGTGGCGCCCAGCAGCGGGAGCAGCCGAGGTCGGTCGCTCATGGGGTGGAGCCTCCTGATCGGACGTCGGAGGCGCGCCCGGATCACCCGGTCGCGCGTACGGGCCGGACGCTGCCAGGGCCCGGTGAGCGGTCACCGGCGGGCACGTGAACCGGACGTGAACAGCTACCGTGTGACCTGCGGCTGAACCGTTCGGCGTCACGGCACGTATCAAGGGGCGAACGCATCGCCGGTCTCCCCGCCGCCGGAAGCGAGGTACCGCCATCAGTGACCATGACGCCCGACTGCTGCGCGCGCTGCACGACGAGCATGCCGACCGCTCTTCGCGCACGCCCTCCGGCTGGTCAACGGCGACCGCTCGCGCGCCGAGGACCTGGTGCAGGAGACCCTGCTCCGGGCCTGGCGGCATCCCGAGTCGCTGGACCCGGGGCGCGGCTCGGTCCGCGCCTGGCTCTTCACCACCGCGCGGAACCTGGCCATCGACGCCTGGCGCCGGCGGTCCACCCGCGTCGGCGAGGTCTACACCGACGAACTGCCCGAACCCGCCGAGACGGTCGACGAGACGGAGCGCGCGGTGGAGGCGTGGACCGTGGCCGAAGCGCTTAACCGGCTCAGCCCGACCCACCGGGAGGTGCTCGTGGAGTGCTTCTACCAGGGGCGGTCGGTAGCGGAGGCGGCCGCCCGGCTCGGGGTGCCGCCGGGCACGGTGAAGTCCCGGACGCACTACGCGCTGCGTTCACTACGGTTGGCGCTGGCCGAGATGGGGGTGACCGGATGACCCGCTGCGAGTTCGCGCACGACGACGGCGCGTACGTGCTGGGCGCTCTCGCCCCCGCCGACCGGGCGGCCTACGAGCGGCACCTGGCCGGCTGCGCGTCCTGCCGCGACGCGGTCGCCGAGATCGCCGTGCTGCCCGGCCTGCTGGGCCGGCTCGACCCGGCCGGGCTGGAGCAGTTCCTGCCGTCCGCCACGGAGAGCTCCCGGGTGCCCGCGCTGCTCGACGCCGCGCGGGAGCGCCGGCGCCGCGAGCGGTCCCGGTCCCGGCGACGGTACGCGCTGACCGCGCTCGCCGCGGCCGTGCTCGCCGTGCTGGCCGGCGTCGGGGTGTCCCTGGTCCGCCCGCCGGCCGCCCCGCCCCCGACGGCGACCGCGACGGCGAGCGCCACGGCACAGGTGCCCATGACGGCCATGCGGCCGGTCGCCGGCCCGGTGCCGCTGCACGCCGAGGTCGGCCTGACCGACAAGAGGTGGGGAACCGAGGTCACCATGCGCTGCGGGTACGAGCAGCGCGCCGGTCACCGTGAGGCGTACACCTTCCGGCTGGTGGCGCACGGCCCGGACGGCGCGACGGAGCAGGTCGGCACCTGGCTGGCCGCCCCCGGCGACAACGTCCGGGTGGTCGGCGCCACCCACTTCACCCACGGCGAGCTGGTCCGCCTCGAACTGGTTCGCGCCGACGGCACCCCGGTCCTCGCCTACGACGCCCGCTGAGGCGCGGTCAGCGGGCCCCGGCGGGCACCGGGGTGGCGGCCGCCCGCGCCGCGGCGCGGGTCCGGCGGGTGTGCCGGAGGGCGTCCGCGGTGAACACCACGAGGGCGAGCCAGACCAGGGCGAACCCGGCCAGCCGGGCCGGCGGCATCGGCTCGTGGAAGACCAGCACGCCGCAGCCGAGCTGGAGGATCGGCGCGAGGTACTGCAACATGCCCAACCCGGTCAGCGGCAGCCGGTTGGCCGCCCCGGCGAAGAGCAGCAGCGGGATCGCCGTGGCCGCGCCGGCCAGCACCAGCAGCGCGGTGTGCCCGGCGGAGCCGTGGCCGAACGTGGCCTCGCCCTGCCGGCCGAGCCAGCCGAGGTAGGCCAGGGCGGGGAGGGCCAGCACCGCCGACTCGACGAAGAGCCCCTCCGCGGCGGGCAGCCCGAGCCGCTTCTTGACCAGGCCGTACCCGGCGAAGCTGAAGGCCAGCACGAGGGCCAGCCAGGGCAGCCGGCCGTAGTCGACGGTCAGCACCGCCACCGCGAGACCACCCACGCCGAGCGCCGCCCACTGCGCCGGGCGCAGCCGCTCGCGCAGCACGAAGACCCCGATCAGCACCACGACCAGCGGGTTGATGAAGTAGCCGAGGGCGGTCTCCACCACCCGGTCGGAGTTCACCCCGTAGATGAAGGTGCCCCAGTTGACCGCGATGAGCGCGGCGGCGGCCGCGATGGCGGCCAGCGCCCGGGGTCGCCGGGCCAGCGCCCGCAGGAAGCCGATGTTGCGCATGGCGGCCAGCAGCAGCGCCACGAAGACCACCGACCAGACGATCCGGTGCGCGAGGATCTCCACCGGCCCGGCCGGGCGGAGCAGCTTCAGGTAGATCGGGAAGAAACCCCAGAGCAGGTACGCGCCGAAGCCGTAGAGGTAGCCGAGACGGGTCTGGTTCACGCCTCCACCGTAAGTGGTGAACCGGCGCTCTGCTCCTTTCCGGTGAGCTGGGTCACCCGCTGGTCGTACTCCATCCAGCGGCCCGGCTCGACCGGCGTGAAGCCGACCTTCGCGTAGACCCCGTGCGCGTCGTTGGTGGCCAGCACGATCCGGCGTACGCCCCACTCGGCCAGGTGGTCGCGGGCCGCGCCGGCCAGCCAGGTGCCCAGCCCCCGGCCCCGCTCGGCCTGGTCGACGTAGACGTCGCAGAGCCAGGCGAAGGTCGCCCGGTCGGTGACCACCCGCGCCACCGCGACCTGCCGCCCGTCCCCGGGCCGGTAGACGCCGAAGCCGATCGACCCGGCGAAGGCCCGCCCCACCGTGTCCCGGTCCCGCCCGAGGGCCCAGTAGGCGTCGGTGGAGAGCCAGTGGTGCACCCGGTCCAGGTCGAGCCGGTCCGGATCGGTGCTGAGCAGGTAGCCGTCATGGCGGGTCAGGGTGAACACCCTTCGACCCTAGTTGCGGCCCGACCCGGCCTCGCCAGCCAATTCCCGCCCACTGGCCTTGGCCGGCGGGCGGGAACCGACGGGCGGTGCGGGCTCAGTCGCGGTCGAGGACAGCGCCGAGGATCCAGGTGACGATGCCGACGAAGAGCGCGCCCAGCACCGCGGCCGGCCAGAAGCCGTCCACGTGGAACGGCAGCCCCGCCTCACCAGCGATCCAGCTGGTGAGCAGGAAGAGCAGGCCGTTGACCACCAGCGCGATCAGGCCGAGGGTCAACAGGTAGAAGCCGCAGCCGACGGTCTTGATGATCGGCTGGAGCACCGCGTTGACCACGCCGAAGATCACCGCGACGAGGACCAGCGTGGTCACCGTCTCGGTGGCCGAATCCGAGTCCAGTGTGATGCCGGGGATGAGCAGCGTGGCCAACCAGAAGGCCACCGCCGTCGAGGCCAGCCGGATCAGAAGACCCTTCAGAAAATCCATGGCCGGGATCGTGCCACGCCGCGTCGACTCGCGAAACCCGTGCCGGCTCAGTGGCGGGCCGGGCGACCGACCAGTTGCGACTCGATCGGCGTCGGCGAGAGCAGCGCCCAGCGCAGCGCCCGCCGGTTCACCACCGCCACCATGTCGTCCCGGATCCGGGTCAGCCACTCCGCCGACCCGCCCAGGCCGAGCGCCGCACCGGCCAGCGCCGCCTCGCCGGGGTCGAGCGGTTGCAGGATCGCCAGGTCGGCGCGGGCCAGCGCGGCCGTGTCGGCCGGGGTCAGCTCGTCGCGGACCACCAGCACCGACTGCCAGGCCGCCGCCGGACCGATCACCGGCGGCACCGGGCCGGCGTCGACCACCAGCAGCAACGGTTGCAGCGGCGAGCCGGGCGCGCCGCCGACCGGCCGCCCCGGTGGGACCAGCGGCACGGCGCCGCCCGGTGCGCCGACCCCCCGGACGAACGGCTCCCAGACCCGGGGCCGGGTCGTCTGCACCGCCACCCGGGCACCGAGCGCCAGCGCCCGGAGGGTCAGCAGCTGGGCCGCGCGTACCCCGCCGACCAGCAGCAGCCGGGTCGTCGTGGGGCGGAACAGGCGTACGGTCACGGCGCCGCCGTGCCGGTTGGCGCCCACCATCAACCCGGACTCGCCGAGGGCCAGCTCAAGGGCGGCCAGCTCGGGCCCGGCCGGGGGCGCGGCCGCCCGGGCGACCGCCAGCGGCAGGGTGGCCGCCAGCCCGCTCAGGTGCTCGCCGTCCAGCCGGCGCAGTTGCGCGCCGAGATCCCCGGCGAGCCGGCACAGCGCCCGCTCGGCCACCGCCAGCT
>NZ_MUYZ01000041.1:0-35130 GCF_003013775.1 Micromonospora sp. MH33 | reverse complement strand
CCAGCACGCTCTTACGCAGCATCGTGTTCATGAGGGAAAGCTCCATTCGGGGGTTGGCGCACAGCCCACCGACGGGGGTCGGCCAAGTGGTGTGCGCAAGCACCGTCAGGCGCTCAAAAAAGGGGGGAAAGTCTTGGGGGTTCATCCGGTGCGCGGGGCGAGGGCCTCTTCGTCGCGCCGGGACCATGTACAACGACCGGCGACCCACCATCATTCCGGGACCGGCCACCCCACCTCGCGGGGCTGCCTTCCTCAGCCGGCACCCCGTCGCGCGGGGGCCTCCTCCTCGGCCGTTCACCCGGATACAACGACGCCCACCCGCCAGCCATTCCGCCGCCAAAGTGCCGCCGGCCACCCCGGAAACGGACACACCACCCACCGACGCGATCGGTGGAACACCACGGGTGTATCCGGGCCCCGGAGACACCCATGACGTTCCACCCAACGCCCCGCGCTCCTGACGGGTGGAACGGCATGGAGGTATCCCGGCGCCGGCGACATACGTGGCGTTCCGCTCGAGCCCTTCTGAGGCGGGGCCACCACGCCGGCCTGCAGGACGGGCTCAGGCGGCGGGCCAGTCCTGGGAGGCCAGACGCGGCGAGGCCGCCCCGGGTGGGGCGGCCTCGAGCCAGGAGAGGAAGCCGGTGACCGTGGACCGCGCCATGGCGATCTCCACCGGGGCGTGGTTGCTGGTACAGCGCAGGATCACCCAGTCGGCCGGCATGGAGAGCCGTTCCTGGCCCTCGGGCAGCCGGCGCCGCTCCACGGCCAGCGTCTTGCGGGAGAGCACCCGCTTGGGACGCAGGGCGAAGCTGAACATGCGGTACCAGCGGAGTTCGTCGCCGACGAAGCGGCCGAAGCCGGGAGACCAGCCTCGGCCGTCGAGGATCGTGGACACCCGGACGCTGAGCCGGATGATGCCTCCGCTACGGGTGTAGAGGGCCCGCCGGATGAAGAGGATCAGAAGCGCCGCGAAGACGACCGCGACGCCGATTCCGATCCCTTCCACGATCTCCATCGGCGGGTCGGCTCAGCGTGCCGGAGTGGCCGGGGTGGCGCTCTCGGCGAGGACGGTCACGCCCTCACCGGACACCGACAGGAAACCGCCCGCTACGTCGTACGCGAGCTGCTCGCCGCCGGCCTGCTTGATGCGTACCTGGCTGGGCTCCGCGAGCTGGCCGAGCAGGGGCGCGTGCCCCGCCAGGACACCCAGCTCACCCTCGGTCGTCCGGGCGACGACCATCTCGGCCTCGCCGGACCAGACCTTCTCCTCGACGGCTACGAGCTCGACGTGAAGCTGCTGTGCCACGCTGTCTCCTTGCTGCGGCGGCGGATTGCCGAAAGTCTAGTCGCGCCCCCGAGGCTCACCCAACGCGGGTGGCGAGAGCTGCGCCACGGTCCTGCCAACACGCCCCGGCACCCGCCGGGGCCCCGTTGGCGCTCACGCTACTTGCTCTTCTGCTTGAAGTCGGGATGCTCCAGCAGGAACGCGTCGACCTGCTCGTTGCGCAGCGCCGCGAAGAAGTCCTCGGCGGGGGGCAGGAGCTGTTCCCCCTGGTATCCCCGGCTGGACTCGACCGGGCCGCCGGGCAGCTTGATCGTCTCGATCGAGTCGGCCCGGATGCCCTTCAGGGCGAGGGCGAAGTCGACCACGCTGTTGCCCCGGCCGTTGAAGACCAGCGACTGGCCGGCCGCGCGGAGCACCCGGTCCAGCTTCACCGGGTTGGCCACCACGTCCGCGCTGAACGCCTGGCTCACCATCGCCTTGACGAACTGCTGCTGGTGCCGCTGCCGGCCGTAGTCGGCGTCCGGCACGCCGTTGCGCGGGTAGCGCTGCCGGACGTAGTCGAGCGCCTGCCAGCCCTCGAGGTGGGCGTTGCCCTTCTTGTAGACGGCCTGCGGGCCGAGGTAGCTCCCGCCGCCCGGCTTGAGCTGGCGCGGCGTGCCGTCGGGCTGCAGGTGCTCGGACCGGACGTCCCTCTCGATGTACATGTCGACGCCGCCCATGGCGTCGACGATTTTCTTGAATCCGGTGAAGTTGATGATCGCCCCGGCGTCGAAGCGCTCGATCCCGGTGACCTGCTGCACGGTCTTGGCGAGCAACTCGAAGCCCTGTGCCGCGCTCGGGTTCTGCCCGGCCACCGCGCTGCCGTGCGACATCGCGGCGTTGAGCCGGTCGGTGCCGCCGGAGTAGTGCGCCTTCGGGAAGTCGGGGATCTCCACCCGCAGGTCGCGGGGCAGCGAGAAGAGGTAGCCCCGGTCCATGCCGGCCGGCACGTGCAGGATCATGATCGAGTCGGCGAGCGGGCGGGTCCTCGGGTTGCGGGGGTCGATGCCCACCAGCAGGATGTTCAGCGGGCCCTTGATGTCGCTCTTCTTCTCCTTGGCCCCGGCCGCCTGGTCACCGAAGAGGTCGCCCTTGCCGACCGCGCCCTCGTAGCGGGCGACCAGCGCGTAGTAGCCCACCAGCACGGAGCCGCTGAGCACCATCATGACGACGCCGAGGATGGTGCAGACCCGGGCCCACCGCGGCACGCCACGCCACATGGACCGCTTGCCGCGGTCCGTGCCGGCCTTACCACCCACGAGCATCTCCAATCGTCACGCCCACGACTGGTAGACGGGCGCGCGGATCCGTTTCGTTGCAAGAGATCAAACGGTCATGACGTGAAAGTCGTGTCACGAACGGTACCGCGCGGTCTGCCGAACCGCTTGCCGGAGAACCGGGCATCTGGTATCGGAGGGGCCTGAACAGGCAGAGGCCGCCCCGACGTCCGTCGGGGCGGCCTCTGTGGAGTGTGAGCGGGCTCTCAGCCCTCCATCAGCTCCTTGGCCTTCTTCTCGAGGTCCTCCAGACCGCCGCACATGAAGAACGCCTGCTCGGGGAAGTGGTCGTACTCGCCCTCGCTGATCTTCTTGAACGCCTCGATGGTCTCCTTGATCGGGACCGTCGAGCCCGGCACGCCGGTGAACTGCTCGGCGGCGTAGGTGTTCTGCGACAGGAAGCGCTCGATCCGCCGGGCGCGCTGCACGGTGATCTTGTCTTCCTCGGAGAGCTCCTCGATACCGAGGATGGCGATGATGTCCTGCAGGTCCTTGTAGCGCTGCAGGATCCGCTTCACCTCGGTGGCGACCTGGAAGTGCTCCTGGCCGACGAACTCCGGGGCGAGGATCCGGGACGAGGACGCCAGCGGGTCCACGGCCGGGTAGATACCCTTGTCGGAGATCGACCGCTCCAGGTTGGTGGTCGCGTCCAGGTGGGCGAACGTGGTGGCCGGCGCCGGGTCGGTGTAGTCGTCGGCGGGCACGTAGATCGCCTGCATCGAGGTGATGGCCTGGCCCCGGACGGAGGTGATCCGCTCCTGGAGCTCGCCCATCTCGTCGGCCAGGGTCGGCTGGTAACCCACGGCGCTCGGCATGCGGCCGAGCAGCGTGGAGACCTCGGAACCGGCCTGGGTGAAGCGGAAGATGTTGTCGATGAAGAGCAGCACCTCCTGCTTCTTCACGTCGCGGAAGTACTCCGCCATGGTCAGCGCGGAGAGGGCGACCCGCAGCCGGGTGCCCGGCGGCTCGTCCATCTGGCCGTAGACCAGCGCCGTCTTGTCGATGACACCGGACTCGGTCATCTCGGCGATGAGGTCGTTGCCCTCACGGGTGCGCTCACCCACGCCGGCGAAGACCGAGGTACCACCGAAGTTCCGGGCCACTCGGGTGATCATCTCCTGGATGAGCACCGTCTTGCCCACGCCCGCGCCGCCGAACAGGCCGATCTTGCCGCCCTTGACGTACGGGGCGAGCAGGTCGATGACCTTGATGCCGGTCTCCAGCATCTCGGTCTTCGGCTCCAGGTCCGCGAAGTCCGGGGCCTTGCGGTGGATGCCCCACCGGTCGTCGGCCTGGATGGTCTCACCCTCGGTGAGGTTCAGGCACTCGCCGATCGCGTTGAACACGTGACCCTTGACCGCGTCGCCCACCGGAACGGTGATCGGCGAGCCGGAGTCGCGCACCTCGGCACCGCGGACCAGGCCGTCGGTCGGCTGCATCGAGATGGCGCGGACCAGGTTGTCGCCCAGGTGCTGGGCGACCTCCAGGGTCAGCGTCTTCTCGCCGCCGGAGAGCGTCACGTCCACGTTCAGGGCGTTGAACAGGGCCGGCATGGCGTCGCGCGGGAACTCGGCGTCGACGACCGGGCCGATGACCCGGACCACGCGACCCGTGGCCGTCTTGGTCTCTACTGGGGCAGTCATCACACTTCACTTCCCGACGCGGCCAGCGCGTTCGCGCCGCCGACGATCTCGCTGATCTCCTGGGTGATCCCGGCCTGGCGGGCCGAGTTCATCTCACGCGTGTACTTCTCGATCATCTCTTCGGCGTTGTCGGTGGCGCTCTTCATCGCCCGCCGCCGGGACGCCGACTCGCTCGCCGCCGACTCGATCAACGCCGCGTAGATCCGCGTGTTGATGTACTTCGGCAGCAGCGCGTCGAGCAGCGCCTCCGCCTCCGGCTCGAACTCGTACGCCGGCAGCAGCCCCTCGGACCGCGGCCGGTCCTCGACCTGCATCGGGCCGATGATCTTCGCAACCGGCGTCTGGGTCATCAGGGAGTGAAACTCGGTGTAGACGATGTGCAGCTCGTCGATACCGACGATCCCGTCCGCCCCGGCCTGCCCGTCCACGTCGTCCGCACCGGCCGAGAACGCCTTGATCAGCGTCTCGCCCACCTCACGGGCGTCGGAGAAGGACGGCTGCTCGGAAAAGCCCGTCCAGCTCGCCGCGATCTCCCGGTTACGGAACCGGTAGAACCCCACGCCCTTGCGCCCGATGACGTAGAGCACCGGCTCCTTGCCGTCGGCCTTGAGCCGGGCGATCAGCGACTCCGCGGTTTTGATCGCGTTGGAGCTGTAGCCGCCGGCCAGGCCCCGGTCACTGGTGACCAGCAGGACGCCCGCCCGCCGCACCCGCTCACGCGGGGTGAGCAGCGGGTGGTCGATCCGCGCGTTGGACGCCAGCGCCGTGAGCACGCCGGTGATGGCGTTGGCGTACGGCAGCGACGCCTCCACCCGGGCCTGGGCCTTGGCGATCCGGCTCGTCGCCACGAGCTCCATCGCCTTGGTGATCTTCTTCATCCCCTTCGCCGAGCGGATCCGCTGGCGAAGAACGCGAACCTGGGCCGCCATGGATCAGCTCTCTGCCGGGCGGTCGGTCGAACCGTCGCGGAAGCGGGTCACCGTCTCGCGGTTCTCCTCGCCCTCCATCGGCTTCGCCGCCGGCTCGTTGATCCGAGGCTCGTCCTCCTTGCCCAGGAAGACGTTCTTGAACTCGGTGATGGCCGTGTCGAGCGAGCCGATGATGTCGTCGTCCCACTTGTTGTCGGCGATGCCGGCGAGGACGCCCTCGTGCTTGTGCCGCAGGTACTGGAGGAACTCGGACTCGAAGCGGCGGACCTCGCCGACCGGGATGTCGTCCAGCTTGCCCTCGACGCCGGCCCAGACGGAGACGACCTGCTCCTGCACCGGGTACGGCGAGTAGTTCGGCTGCTTGAGCAGCTCGACCAGGCGGGCACCGCGCTCCAGCTGGGCGCGGGAGGCCCGGTCCAGGTCGGAGGCGAAGGCGGCGAACGCCTCCAGCTCGCGGTACTGGGCCAGGTTGAGCCGCAGCGAACCGGCGACCTTGCGCATCGGCTTGACCTGCGCCGCGCCACCGACCCGGGAGACCGAGGTGCCGACGTTGATGGCCGGCCGGACGCCCTGGTTGAACAGGTCGGTCTCGAGGAAGATCTGACCGTCGGTGATGGAGATGACGTTGGTCGGGATGAAGGCCGAGATGTCGTTGGCCTTCGTCTCGATGATCGGCAGACCGGTCATCGAGCCGCCACCCAGCTCGTCGGAGAGCTTGGCGCAGCGCTCCAGCAGGCGGGAGTGCAGGTAGAAGACGTCACCCGGGTAGGCCTCGCGGCCCGGCGGGCGACGCAGCAGCAGAGACACGGCGCGGTACGCCTCGGCCTGCTTGCTCAGGTCGTCGAAGATGATCAGAACGTGCTTGCCGCCGTACATCCAGTGCTGCCCGATGGACGAGCCGGTGTAGGGGGCGAGGTACTTGAAGCCGGCCGGGTCGGAGGCCGGGGAGGCGACGATGGTGGTGTATTCCATCGCACCCGCCTCCTCCAGGATGCCCTTGATCGAGGCGATCGTGGAGGCCTTCTGGCCGATGGCCACGTAGATGCAGCGGACCTGCTTCTTCGGGTCGCCGGAGCGCCAGTTGTCGCGCTGGTTGAGCACCGCGTCCAGGGCGACCGTGGTCTTGCCGGTCTTCCGGTCACCGATGATCAGCTGACGCTGGCCCCGACCGATCGGGGTCATGGCGTCGACGGCCTTGATACCGGTCTGCAGCGGCTCGAACACCGACTGCCGGGCCATCACGTTCGGGGCCTGGAGCTCCAGCTCGCGGAAGCCCTCGTTCGGGATGTCACCGAGCCCGTCGATCGGCTGGCCGAGCGCGTTGACCACGCGGCCGAGGAAGGCGTCACCGACCGGAACCGAGAGCACCCGGCCGGTGCGCTTGACGCGCTGCCCCTCCTCCAGCTTGGCGGAGTCACCGAGAACGACGACACCGATCTCCCGGACGTCGAGGTTCAGCGCCACGCCGAGCGTGCCGTCCTCGAACTCCAGGAGCTCGTTGGTCATGGTCGAGGGCAGGCCCTCGACGTGGGCGATGCCGTCACCGGTGTCGGCGACGGTGCCGACCTCCTCGCGGGAGACGTCGGTCGAGTAGGAGGAGACGTAGCGCTCCAGGGCGCCGCGGATCTCCTCCGTCGAGATGGTCAGCTCGGCCATCCTCTGCTTCCTTAAGTATCAGGGGCCCGGGATACCTAGTACCGACCGGTCCGATGGCGTCGAATCAGGGCTGCTAAGACGCTGATCAGCGCTTCGCGAGCGCGTTGCGGGTCTCGTTGAGGCGGCGCAGGACGGTGCCGTCGTACAGGTCGGAGCCGACCCGCACACTCACCCCACCGAGCACGTCCGGGTTGACCGTCTGCTTGACGGAGACCTCCCGACCGTACATCTGCGAGAGGCGGACACCCAGGCGTCGCTCCTCCTCGTCACTCAGCGGGGCCGCGACGGTCACGTACGCGACCTCACGGTCCCGCCGGTCGGCGGCCAGCTCGACCAGCCGGGTGAGCGCCCCGGTGAAGGAGCGTCCTCCGAAGCCGGCGAGCGCGGCCCCGACGAGGCGGCCGGTGACCGGCCGGGCCTTGCCGGCGAGCAGCTGGTCGGCCAGGGTGGCCCGCTGCTCGGCCGGAGCCATCGGGTCGGAGAGCACGGTGGACAACTCGGGGGAACCCGAGACGACCTGCCCGAAGCGGAACAGCTCGTCCTCGACCTCGCCCAGCTCTCCGGCCTTGTCGGCGCTCGCCAGGAGCGCCTCGATGCCCAGCCGCTCGACGCCGTCGAGCAGTTCGGACGGAGCCGACCAGCGGCCGGCGACCAGCGAGGCGATCAGGTCGAGCGCGTCGGCGCCGATCCGGCCGCGCAGCATGTCACCGAGCAGGCCGCTCCGGTCCGCACCCGACCGGGCCGGGTCGGAGAGCGCCCGGCGCAGCCGCGGCTCGCGCCGCAGCAGGGCGGCGACGGAGAGGATGTCGTCGGCGGTGGAGGCCACCGCCGACGGCTCCGCGCCGCGGGCGTACGCGTCGAGGCGCTCGGCCGCGACCTTGTACGACTCCCGGCTGGCGGCCTGCATCAGCGGGCCCCCGTGCTCTCGAGACCGCTCAGGAACCGGTCCACGGTGCCCTTGCGGCGCGCCTCGTCGGCGAGCGACTCACCGACGATCTTGCTGGCCAGGTCCACCGCGATGGTGCCGACCTCGGTGCGCAGCTCGCGCACGATGGTGGCCCGCTCCGCGGCGAGCTGCTCCTTGCCGGCGGCGATGATCCGGTCGGACTCCTCGCGCGCCTTGGCCAGGATGTCCTGACGGATGCCCTCGGCGTCGGCCCGGGCGTCGTCGCGGATCTTGGCGGCGTCGGTACGCGCCTCCGCGAGCTGGGCCCGGTACTGCTCGAGCAGCTGGTTCGCCTCGGCCTGGGCGGCCTCGGCGCGCTTGATGCCGCCTTCGATCGCGTCGACCCGGGCCTGGAACGTCTGCTCCATGCGCGGGAAGACGAACTTCATCAGCACGAAGCAGAGCACGATGAAGGCGATGCCACCGACCACGATCTCCTGCCAGGCAGGAATGATCGGGTTGTGGGCCGCTTCACCACCCTCCGCGGCGAGGAAGTACATGGGAAAACCTCCCGGTCAGAAGGGCTGGATCAGGCGGTGCCGGCCCAGATGAAGCCGAAGGCGATACCGAGAAGCGCCAGGGCCTCGATGACGGCGAAGCCGATCCAGACGTAGGGGAGGGTCATCCGGGACGACTCCGGCTGGCGGGCCGTCGACTGGATGTAGGCCGAGAAGACCAGGCCCACGCCGATGCCCGGGCCGATGGCGGCCAGGCCGTAACCGATGGCAGCGGTGCTGCCCGTTACCTCGGCAAGGATGCTCATTGCGGTTCCTCCTGGTTATCACGCGTGACGGTCACGCGGGACGACAACGGTTGGTGCGAAAGAGTGTGATCAGTGCTCTTCGGCGAGCGCGCCCTGCACGTAGCTGGCGGTCAGGACCGTGAAGACGTAGGCCTGCAGACAGATCACCAGGAACTCGAGGAAGGTCAGCGCGATCGTCATCACCCAGGACAGCACCGAGACCGGCGCCAGCCAGGCGTTGGCGCTGATCATGGCGAATCCGCCGAGCGTGAAGACCAGCAGGAGCATGTGACCGGCGAACATGTTCGCGAAGAGACGGACGGCGAGCGAGAACGGCCGGACCAGGAAGGTCGAGAAGAACTCGATCGGGATCAGCAGCGGCAGGATGTACCAGGGCGCCGGCGGGATCAGGGAGTTCTTGAAGTACTTGACGAAGCCGTGGTGCCGGATGCCGATCCAGTTGAACATCACATAGCTGATCACGGCGAGGAACGCCGGGAAGGCGATGTGCGAGTTCGGCGAGATCTGGAAGAACGGGATGATCGCAAACGCGTTCGTCAGCAGGATGAAGCAGAAGAGCGTGGTGAAGTACGGCGCGAACCGCACCCCCGCGTGCCCGATCATGTCGACCGCGATGTTGTTCCGCACGAAGCCGTAGATCGACTCGGCGAACCACTGCTTCTTGGTCGGCACCAGTTTCGGGTTCCGGTAGCTGGCCAGGAAGAAGATGATCAGGACGCCGACGGCGAGCCAGACCATGGCCGTGATCTTGGTGAACCAGTAGTTGTCGTGCGCACCCCAGGGCAGGATGCTGGGCAGGTAGAAGTCCTCCACGCTGGGTGGGAATTCCGCCTGGCCCGCTGCCAGGACGTTCGCCTGTCCGAACACCGCGTCCCTTCCTAAGTAGGCGTGCCGAGTCGGCGGACGACCAGGATGATCCCCCCGGCCATGCCGAGCACGACGCCGATCCCGGTGGCGATGCCGCCGGTGTCGAGCCACTGGTCGACCAGCCAGCCGATGAAGCCCCACACGAGCATGCCCCCGATGAGGTACGAGAGCGCGGTCCAACCCTGACCGGCACCGGACGGAGTGTCGCCCGGGCCGCCAGCGCTGGGGGGTTTGTGGTCACCGGCCATGACGGGGCGAACGATATCAGTCGAGCCGAAGAGGCTGTGCCTCACCCCCCGCACAACCTTGTTGTGTGGGACACGGGTGGGCGAAGTCGTCTGGAGGCACGCTACTCCCCTCGCGCCACTGAGAGAATGACCGATCGCGGACACACCGGCGCGCGTCCGAAAGCTGGGACGGCGCCGTGATCGACTCCGCAGATGCCCGCGCGTCCTGCTCAGCGTGGCACCCTGCGGGCGTGCACCGTGGTGAGCCACCAGATGTGCACCCCGGTCCAGACCACCACGCCCGCGGCGATGCCCAGGACGAACGGGACCAGCCCCGGCCAGCCGGTCGACGCGACCAGCACCATCACCCCGCCGAGCAGGGTCATCTTGGCGATGTAGACGCCCAACCCGAACGGGAGCACGAGCTGCGGGTCCCGGGCGTCGGCCCAGGCCAGCACGACCGTGGTGACCGTGTAGCTGGCCGCGGTGGCCGCCACCCCGGCCGCCGCGCCGAGCGCGCCGTCCGCGCCCCGGGCCAGCCCGCCGGCCACCGCGGCCACCCCGGCCAGCAGCACCGAGGCGATCAGCAGCACGGGCAGGTGGCGCAGTCGCCAGCCCCGGTCCGCGACCGCCTCCGCCGCGCGCGTCCCGGGCTCAGCCACGGGGGTACGCCGGGAAGGCGCCGACCAGCTCGGTCACGTCGCCGGCGATCCGGCCCAGCTCGTCCGCGCCACCGGGCGACTCCGGGTTGGTGCGCACGGCACGGGCGATCAGCGTGGCGATCCGGCGCATCTCCCCCTCACGCATGCCCTGGGTGGTGACGCTCGGCGTGCCGACCCGGATGCCGGAGGCGACCATCGGCTTCTGCGGGTCGTACGGGATGGCGTTCTTGTTCAGGGTGATGCCGGCGGCGTCGCAGCGCGCCTCCGCCGCGGCCCCGGTCACCCCGGTCTCGCGCAGGTCGATCAGGGCCAGGTGGGTGTCGGTGCCGCCGGAGACCGGCCGCATGCCCTCGGCGGCCAGCCCGTCGGTGAGCGCCCGCGCGTTGCTGACCACCTGGGAGGCGTACGCCCGGAACTCGGGCTGGGCGGCCTCGCGCAGGGCGACCGCCTTGGCGGCGACCGCGTGCATCAGCGGACCGCCCTGGGTGAACGGGAAGACCGCCTTGTCGATCCGGGCGGCCAGCGACTCCCGGCAGAGGATCATGCCGCCGCGCGGGCCGCGCAGCACCTTGTGGGTGGTGCAGGTGACCACGTCGGCGTAGGGCACCGGGGACGGGACGGCCCGGCCGGCGACCAGCCCGATGAAGTGCGCCGCGTCCACCATGAGGTAGGCGTCGACCTCGTCGGCGATCTCCCGGAACCGGGCGAAGTCGATCAACCGCGGGTACGCCGTCGCGCCGCAGATGATGAGCTTCGGCCGGTGCGCGAGGGCCAGGTCACGGACCTCGTCGTAGTCGATCAGCTCGGTGTCCCGCCGCACGGTGTAGCCCACCGGGTGGAACCACTTGCCGGAGAAGTTCACCCGGCTGCCGTGGGTGAGGTGCCCGCCGTGCGGCAGGCCCATGGCCAGCACGGTGTCGCCCGGCTGCACCAGGGCGGCGTACGCGGCCAGGTTGGCGCTCGCGCCGGAGTGCGGCTGGAGGTTGGCGTGCTCGGCTCCGAACAGCTCCTTGGCCCGGGCGATGCCGAGTTCCTCGGCCCGGTCCACCTCGGCGCAGCCGCCGTAGTAGCGCCGGCCCGGGTAGCCCTCGGCGTACTTGTTGGTCAGCGTGGAGCCGAGGGCGGCCAGCACCGCGGGCGAGGTGAGATTCTCGCTGGCGATCAGTTGCAGGCCGCCGCGCAGCCGCGCCAACTCCCCCAGCACCACCTCGGCGATCTCCGGATCGGCGGTGCTGAGCTGCTGGAAGTCCGGCCCCCAGAAGGTGTTCCTCGCGTTCTCCACAGCGAAGGAGTCTACGGAGCCGCAGACTGGAAGCCGTGAGATGCCTCGTCACCGGCGCCACGGGTTACATCGGTGGCCGCCTCGCGCCCCGGCTGCTGGCCGACGGGCACACCGTCCGCTGCCTGGCCCGCAAGGCGGGACGGCTGCGCGACGTGCCGTGGGCGTCCCGGGCCGAGATCGCCGAGGGCGACCTGCGGAAACCGGAGACGCTGCCGGCCGCGTTCGAGGGCGTGGAGGTGGCGTACTACCTGGTGCACTCGCTCGGCCAGCGCGGCTTCGAGGCGGCCGACCGGGAGGCCGCGGCGAACTTCGCCGAGGCGGCCCACGCCGCTGGCGTACGCCGGATCGTCTACCTGGGCGGGCCGGAGCCGGCGGCGGACCGGGAGGTCCCGTCGCCGCACCTGCGGTCCCGCGCGGAGGTCGGCCGGATCCTGCTGGCCAGCGGGGTGCCGGCGGCGGTGCTGCGGGCGGCCGTGATCATCGGTTCCGGCTCGGCCTCGTTCGAGATGCTGCGTCACCTGACCGAGCGGCTGCCGGCGATGGTCACCCCGCGCTGGGTGCGCAACCGGATCCAGCCGATCGCCGTCCGCGACGTGCTGCGGTACCTGGTCGGCTGCGCCGGCCTGCCGCCCGAGGTGAACCGGGGCTTCGACATCGGCGGCCCGGAGGTGCTGACCTTCCAGGACATGATGCAGCGGTACGCCCGGGTCGCCGGGCTGCGCCGGCGGATCATCCTGCCGGTCCGGCCGCTGACCCCGTCGCTCTCCTCCTACTGGGTCGGCTGGGTGACGCCGGTGCCGAACTCGATCGCCCGGCCGCTGGTGGAGAGCCTGGTGCACGAGGCGGTCGCCCGCGAGCACGACATCGCCCGGTACGTGCCCGACCCGCCCGGTGGGCTGACCGGCTTCGACGAGGCGGTGGCGCTGGCGCTGGCGAAGGTCCGCGACGGCCAGGTGGAGACCCGGTGGTCGACCGCGAGCGGGCCGGACGCCCCGGCCGAGCCGCTGCCCAGCGATCCGCAGTGGTCGGGCGGGACGGCGTACACCGACGTGCGGGAGCGGGCGGTGGACGCCCCGACGGCGGCGCTGTGGCGGGTCGTCGAGGGGGTCGGCGGCGAGCACGGCTGGTACTCGTTCCCGCTGGCCTGGTCCGTCCGGGGCTGGCTGGACCGGCTGGTCGGCGGGGTGGGGCTGCGCCGGGGCCGGCGCGACCCGCACCACCTCCAGGTCGGCGAGGCGCTGGACTTCTGGCGGGTCGAGGAGATCGTCCCGGGCGAGCTGCTGCGGCTGCGCGCCGAGATGCGGCTGCCCGGCCGGGCCTGGCTGGAGATGCGCGTCGAGCCGGCCGGCGACGGCCGCAGCCGCTACGTCCAGCGCGCCGTCTTCCTCCCCCACGGCCTCCCCGGCCACCTGTACTGGGCCTCGGTCGCCCCGTTCCACGCCGTCGTCTTCGGCGGCATGGCCCGCAACATCGCCCACGGCGCCGAACGGCCCGGCCCCCGCTGACCCCGGCCGGCGTCAGTCGCCGGTGCGCGGGCTGGTCCGCTCGAAGGCGACGGTCTGGCTGGGCGGGACGAAGTCGAGGGCGGGCTGGTTGCGCAGCGCGTACGCGAGGAGACGGCCCACGGCATCGATCTGGCGGACCTGGACCCCGCCGCCGACGGCGTCCCGGGGGTTGTCCGGGTTCGCGGCGATGGTCGCGACGGAGAGCTGCGGGGTGAAGGCGACCACGGTCTCCGTCGCGTTCCGGTCCGAGCTGCCGGTCTTGCCGGCCACCGGGCGGTGCAGCCCGGGCGCCAGATCCTCGGCGGTGCCGCCGTCGCACCGGCGGTACATCGACTGGTCACCGACCGGGCAGCGGGCCGCGTCGGCCGCCGCCCGGGCCACCTCGGTGTCGAGCACCTGGCGGCAGTCCGGGTTGCCGGCCGCGATCTTCCGGCCGCTGGGGTCGGTGATCGAGGCGACCGGGGTGGGCCGGCACCAGGTCCCCTCGGCGGCCACCGTGGCGTACGCGTTGGCCAGGTCGAGCGGGGTGGTGGCGGAGACCCCGAGGGTGAACGCCCCCCAGTTCTTCGCGCCCTCCCGGGCCAGCTTCGCGTCGTCCGGCGAGCGGAACACGATGCCGAGCCGCTCGGCCATCTCCACCACCCGGTCCGCGCCGACCCGCTCGGTCAGCCAGGCGAAGTAGGTGTTCACCGACCGGCCGAAGGCGCTCCACATGGTCCGGCGGCCGTTCATCCACGACGGGTTGGCGTTCTCCGGGCACCAGTAGCCGCCGCAGCTCGCCGGGCCGCCGTCGATCGGGTAGTCGGTGACGAAGACGCTCTGGGCGTCGAAGTCGGTGGCCAGCGGCAGCCCGGACTCCAGCGCGGCCAGCAGGGCGAAGAGCTTGAAGGTCGAGCCGGCCTGGTAGCCCTCGATGCCCGCGCCGCCGGCGACCAGCTGGTTGACCGTGTTCGGGTAGTTCTGCCGGGCGTCCGTATTCGGTGCCACGCTGTAGTTGCGGTTCACGGCCATGGCCAGCACCCGGCCGGTGCCCGGCTGCACCACCGCGGTCGGCGCGGCCCGCTGGTTGGTGTTCGGATAGATCCGCAGCACCTGCTCGGTGGCCTTGGCCTGCACGTCCGCGTCGAGCGAGGAGACGATCGACCAGCCACCCCGGCGCAGGGTGCGCTGCCGCTCGTCCGCCGTCTTGCCGAACGCGGGCTGGGCGTTCCACCATTGGGTGAACCAGTCGCAGAAGAAGCCCCAGTCGCTGTGCGCGGCGGGCACCGCGGTGCAGTCGTTCGGGGTGGCGCTGGGCTTGAGGTTGAGCTGTTCGGCCTTGGCCCGGGCGGCGTCCGCCTCGGCCACCTGGCCGGTCTCCACCATCCGGTCCAGCACGTACGCCCGGCGGCCCAGCGCCGAGTCGGCGTCGCCGTTGATCGGGTCGTCGGTGTCCGGTGAGCGGACCAGCCCGGCGAGCAGCGCCGACTGGGCCAGGGTGAGCTTGGCCGGCGTGGTGGAGAAGTACCGCTTGCTGGCCGCCGCGATGCCGTACGCGCCGGCGCCGAAGTAGGCGATGTTCAGGTAGCGCCCGAGGATCTCGTCCTTGCTGATCCGGCGCTCCAGGGCCAGCGCGTACCGCATCTCGCGGATCTTGCGGCCGACGGTGATCTCGGTGGCCCTGGCCCGCTGCTCCTCGGTCAGCCGGGGGTCACCGGCCAGCGCGTTGCGGACGTACTGCATGGTCAGCGTGGAGGCGCCCTGCCGGGTGCCGTCCCGCCGGTTGGCCGTGAAGGCGCGCGCCACGCCGCGCACGTCGACGCCGTGGTGCTGGTAGAACCGGACGTCCTCGGCGGCCACGATGGCCTGCCGCATCACCGGCGCCACCTCGCCGACCGGCACGTCCACCCGGTCCTCCACGTAGAAGGAGGTGATCAGGGTGCGGCCGTCACTGGCGTAGAGGTTGGAGCGCTGGGCCGGCTGCGGCGTCTTCAGCGACTCCGGCAGCGCGGCGTAGGGCATCAGGTTCTTGAAGCCGAGGCCGAAGACCAGCGCGGCTGGCAGCGCCGCGGCGGCCAGGGCCAGTCCGGCGAGCACGCCGGCGAGCAGAACGGTGAACAGCTTGTTGAGATGGGCCCGGTTCATCAGCTCTCCCCGCAGGAGCCGGCCGTACGGACCCGTCCAGAATGACCGGAATCGGCGGTTTCGCCGCCATCTTCGGCGGAACGCGCAGGAAGTTCGCGAGAAAGGATGAACCTCAGGGAAGGAGCGCGGCAGCCAGCGGCTGGACGGTCTCCTCGATCTCGTCGGCCACCCGGCTGAAGCACTGGTCGCCCCGACCCCAGGGATCGTCGAGGTCGTCGGTGGGCAGCGCGGTGCTGCCCTGCCGGGCCGCGTCCGCCGCCTCGACCAGCGCCACGCCCCGGGCGTACACCGCCTCCGGGGTGGCCTCCACGGGGGGCAGCCCGGCCCGGTCCACCCCGCCGAGGAGCCGGCCGAACTCACCGAGCACGAAGGTGCGCGCGGCGGCGTCCGGGCGCAGCGCCACCACGTACTCGTGCTGGTCGGCGGTGGCGGTGAGGACCAGGTCGGCGGCGTCGATGAGGTCGGAGCGGAGCCGGCGGGCGGCGAACCCGTCCACCGCGCCGCCGCGCGAGGTCACCTGCCGGGCGGCCGGCGGGTTCATCTCCTCGCCGGCGTGCCAGCCGCCGGTGCCGGCGCTGTGGCTGTGCACCAGCTCGTCCGAACGGGCCGGGTCGACGCCGAGCCGGCCCAGCCGCTCCCGGACGGCGAGCACCAGCAGCCGCTCGGCCATCGGGGACCGGCAGATGTTGCCCATGCAGACGTGCAGGACGGTGAACGGCGGCACTCAGACCCCCCGCTCGTCGAGGATGTCCGGCACCACGTCGCGCAGCTTCTCCAGGCTCACCGCGCCCTGGCGCAGCACCCGGGGCACCTCGCCGGTCAGGTCGACGATGGTGCTCGGCACCGGGTCCGGCGCCGGGCCGGCCTCCAGGTAGGCCCGGACGCCGTAGCCGAGCTGGTCGCGGGCCTCCTCGGCGGTGAGCGCGGCGGGCTGGCCGACCTTGTTGGCCGAGGCCACCGCCATCGGGCCGGTCTCCCGCAGCACCTCCAGCGCCACCGGGTGCAGCGGCATCCGCACCGCCACCGTGCCGCTGGAGTCGCCCAGGTCCCAGGCCAGGCTCGGCGAGTGCTCCACCACGATGGTCAGCGCGCCCGGCCAGAACGCCTCGACCAGTTCGCGGGCGGAGCGGGGCAGCGAGAAGACCAGGCCGTCGAGGGTGTGCCGGGAACCGATCAGCACCGGCGGCGCCTGCCGGGCGCCACCCTTGGCGTCCGCGAGGGCCTTCACCGCGTACGGGGTGAAGGCGTCGGCGCCGATGCCGTAGACCGTGTCGGTCGGCAGGACGACGAGTTCCCCGTTCTTGACCGCCTCGATCGCAGCGGCGATGCCGCGGTCCCGGTCGGCGGGCGACCGACAGTCGTAGAGCATCACGAGGAGCCAGTCTGCCACGCCGGGGCGCGGTCGGCGTGGTGGCCGTCCGCCCGGCGGGACGCGGTCGCGTACCGGGGCCGCCCGACCAGGTCATGGTGCTCCTCGATCCGCTCGTAGCGGCCGTCGGCGGCGAGCAGCGCGGGCACCGCCGTGGCGTGGGTGTCGTCGTGCTCGACGCCGACCACGCCGCCCGGGCGCAGCAGCGCCGCGGCCCGACCCACCACCGGACGGATCACGTCCAGCCCGTCCGCGCCGCCGAACACCGCCTCGTCCGGGTCGTGGCCGGCCACCTCGGGCGGCACCACCACCGACCGGGGCACGTACGGCGGGTTGCAGAGCAGCACGTCGACCCGCCCCACCAGGTCGGCGAGGAGCTCCGGGTCGGTGACGTCGGCGGCGACCACCTCGATCGGCCGGTCACCGGCGGCGGTCCGCTCGGCGGCGTTGCGACGCAGCCAGTCCAGCGCCGCCGGTGACCGTTCCACCGCCACCACCCGGGCCGACGGCAGCTCCTGGGCGACCGCCAGGGCGACCGCGCCGGACCCGCTGCACAGGTCGACGACCAACGGGGCGGGCCACCGGCGAGCCTGCTCGATCCCCCAGCCCGCGAGCAGTTCGGTCTCCGGCCGGGGCACGAACACGCCCGGGCCGACCGCGAGTTCCAGATGCCGGAAACCGGCGGTGCCGGTGAGGTGCTGGAGGGGCTCCCGGGCCACCCGCCGGTCGACCAGCGTGTCGAGGCGGTCGCACTGCGCCGGGGTGAAGCCGTCGGCCAGCGCCAGCCGGCCGCGCGGCACCTCCAGCACGTACGCGGCCAGCAGCTCGGCCTCCGCGCGCGGCGCCGCCACGCCCGCCGCCGCGAGTGCCCGCGCCGCCCGGGCGACCACCAGTGAGGGGCGCTCGCGTTCTGACCCTTCGGACGGGTGTTGCGGTAGGGAGGTCACGACATAATCATGAAGCGTCGCGGGTCACCTCACGAGCGGGTGCGTCCGGACGCACACACAGGGAGGTCGCGAGTGGGCTGGCTCGACCGGGTCGAGGACCAGGTTGACGCCCTCCGGCGCGCCCGGGCGTTGCAGGAGGCCAGCCGTTCGGCGGAGGCGTGCGCGCTGCTGGACCGGGTCATCCGCACCACCGACGACCCGCGCGCGCGGGCGGACGCGCTGGTGCAGCGCCTGTCCGCGCTGATCAATCTCGGTCGGACGGCCGAGTTCACCCGGGCCGTCGAGGAGGCCTCCGCCGCCGTCCGGGACCTGGCCGAGCCGTACCTGCACGGGCACCTCAACGCCCTCGCCGCGCTGGCCGCCCACCACCAGGGTGCGCTGGACCGCTGCGTCACGCACCTGGTCCGGGCGGCCCGGGCGCTGGGCGCCGACGACGACCCGGACCGGGACACCGCCTGGGGCTGGCACGACCTGGCGATGGCCTACTCCTACCTGAGCTTCCACGGCCACGCGCTCGGCGCGATCGAGCGCGCCCGCCAGGTGGGACTGACCGCGGGCATCCCCGAGGAGACCTTCGCCGCGCCCGGCATCCGGCTGCGCAACGCCGTGGCGCTGGACCACAACGGCGACAGCGACGGCTGCCTGCGGGTGCTCCGCGACGTGGCCGGTGACCTCAGCCGCTTCCTGCGCAGCGGCCGGGCCGGGAACCTCCGGCCGAGCAGCCTGGCCGCCTACGGCTACGCCGCCGCCCGTCGGGCGGCGCTCGGCGACCGGGTGGACTCCGGCGGGGACGCCGACCCGGCCAGCCTGCTCGGGCACGGCGGGGACAGCGCCCGCGCCCGCGACCTGCGCCAGCTCGGCCAGGTCTGCCTGGCCGTCGGCGAGGGCCGCCCCATCGAGGCGGTCGCCCGGCTGGACACCATCCGGGTCTCCGACGAGACGCTGGGTGCCGCCGAGGCGCCCCGGCTGCGCAGCGTGGCGCTGGCCCGGGCCGGTGACCACGCCGCCGCGCACCGGGCCGACCGGCACGCGTTCCGGCTGGCCGCGCAGCGCAGCGACCGGCTGCGGGACGTCTACATCGACGGCATCGCCGCCCGGATCGACCACGAGGAGATGCGCCGCGAGGCCGCCCGGTACGAGGGCGAGGCGCTGACCGACCCGCTCACCGGGCTGCCCAACCGGCGCCGGCTGGAGCGCTACATCGGCGCGGTGGTGGCCCGCGGCGAACGGGTGGTGATCGGCGTCTGCGACCTCGACGGGTTCAAGGCGGTGAACACCCGGCACGGGCACCACTCCGGCGACCTGGTGCTGCAACGGATCGCCGGGGTGATCAACCGGGTGATGCGGCGGGGCGACTTCGTGTCCCGCTACGGCGGCGACGAATTCGTCGTGGTGCTGCCCGAGACCGGCATGGCGGAGGCGGCCGAGGTGGCCCGGCGGATACAGGCCGCCGTCCACACCGAGGACTGGGAGTCGCTGGTCCCCGGCACCCCGGTCGGGGTGAGCATCGGCTTCGCCGAGGTCGACGGGGGCACCGGGGTGAGCGTCCGGGAGGCGCTGGGCGCCGCCTTCGAGCTGGCCGACCGGGAGATGCTGCGCGCCAAGGACCGTCTCCGCGCCTGCTGAGCGCGGGCCGGTCAGCGGCGGCTGAGTTCCGTCTCCCCGGCCAAACGGGCCGCCCGGTCGGCCTCGGCCAGCGCGTCGAGCACCCCGTCCAGCTCGCCGGCCAGCGCCAGGTCGAGGTTGTACGCGGTGTAGCCGATCCGGTGGTCGGTGATCCGGTTCTGCGGGAAGTTGTAGGTGCGGATCCGCTCCGACCGGTCCACCGTGCGCACCTGCGCCTTGCGGGCGTCCGAGGCGGCCGCGTCGGCCTGCTCCTGGGCGGCGGCCAGCAGCCGGGCCCGCAGGATGCGCATGGCCTGCTCGCGGTTCTGCAGCTGCGACTTCTCGTTCTGGCAGGAGACCACGATGCCGGTGGGCACGTGGGTGATCCGGACCGCCGAGTCGGTGGTGTTGACCGACTGGCCGCCCGGCCCGGACGAGCGGAACACGTCGATCCGCAGGTCGTTCGGGTCGATGGTGACGTCCACGTCCTCGGCCTCGGGCAGCACCAGCACGCCGGCCGCGCTGGTGTGGATCCGGCCCTGCGACTCGGTCACCGGGACGCGTTGGACCCGGTGCACGCCGCCCTCCCACTTGAGCCGGGACCAGACCCCGTTGCCGCCCTCCGGCACGCCCTTGGTCTTGATCGCCAGGGAGACGTCCTTGACCCCGCCGAGGTCGGAGTCCTGCGCGTCGATCACCTCGGTGACCCAGCCGTGCCGCTCGGCGTAGCGGGTGTACATCCGCAGCAGGTCGGCGGCGAACAGCGCCGACTCCTCGCCACCCTCGCCGGCCTTGATCTCGACGATGACGTCCTTGGCGTCGTGCGGGTCGCGCGGGATGAGCAGTTCGGCCAGCCTCTCCTCCAGCGCCGGCAGGGACCCCGCGATCTCCTCCGCCTCGGCGGCGAAGGCCGGGTCCTCGGCGGCCAGCTCGCGGGCCGCGGCCAGGTCGGCCCGGGCCTGCTCCAGCTCGCCGGCGGCCTTGTGCAGCGGGACCAGCTCCGCGTAGCGCCGGCCGACCCGGCGGGCGGTGCCCTGGTCGGCGTGGATGGCGGGGTCGGCCAGCCGCTGCTCCAGCTCGGCGTACTCGTCGAGGAGGGCGGCCAGGCGCTCACTGCTCATGCTGCGGATGCTCCTTCGACGACGACCGGGCGGGGAGGGATGGAAAGGGCGGAAACGGACGAACGCCCGTGTCCGGCACGGAGCCGGACACGGGCGTCGTCGACGGAGCTACTTGGCCTTCTTGGCCTGAACCTTGGCGTACTTCTGCTGGAACTTCGCGACCCGACCGGCGGTGTCCAGGACGCGCTGCTTGCCGGTGTAGAACGGGTGGCAGGCGCTGCAGGTCTCGACGCTGATCGAACCGCCCTTGGCGGTGCTGCGGGTCGTGAAGGTGTTACCGCAGGAGCAGCGGACCTCGGTGGTCACGTACTCCGGGTGGATGTTGGGCTTCATGTCGCCTCGGTCCTTTCGTCGGTGGTCGCCGGGTCGCCGTCGTGCTTCCCGTCGTCTCGACGGGCTCGGGCGTGAACCGGAACCGGTGGCCGATTGACCAGTGTGCCATGGGCTTCCGCCGACCCGTCGAGCGGGCCGCACACCAGGTCCGGCAGGCGTAACGCTGACCTCCCGGTACGCATTCCCGCGCGTCTCGCGGGCATTCGTGGAGGCGGCAGAGGGATGAACGGGAGGTACGGGATGTTCCGCCTGATCGCCACCCGCGGGCTGCCCGCTTCCGGAAAGACCACCTTCGCCCGCCGGCTCCAGCCCGGCGTGGTCCGGGTCAACCGCGACGACCTGCGCCGGATGCTGCACGGCGAGCGGCTCTTCACCCAGTGGGCGGAGGGGCAGGTAAGCCGGGCGCAGCGGGCCCAGGTGGAGGCGCTGCTGGCGGCCCGGGTGAGCGTCTGCGTGGACGACACCAACCTGCGCTCGCGCACGCTGCGGGACTGGGCCGAGCTGGCCGCCCGGCACGGCGCGGCGTTCGAGGTGCACGACTTCACCGACGTGCCGCTGGAGGAGTGCCTGCGCCGGGACGCCGCGCGCCCCGAGGCCGACCGGGTGGGCGAGGCGGCGATCCGCCGGCTGCACGAGCGCTACCTGGCGAACCGCCCGCTGCCGCTGCCGGTGCCGACCGCCCGGACCGGCGGCCCGGCGCGGGTGGAGCGGGAGGCCGCCGAGCGCCCTGACATCGTGCTGGTCGACATCGACGGCACGGTGGCGCTGAACGTGTCGCGCAGCCCCTACGACATGACCCGGGTCGGCGAGGACGCGCCGAACGAGGCGGTGATCGCGGCGGTGCGGGCCATGCACGCGGCCGGGCACGGGGTGGTCTTCTGCTCTGGCCGGGACGCCACCGCACGGGGCGACACCGAGACCTGGCTGGCCCGGCACGTCATGGTGCCCTACCTGGCGCTGCACCTGCGGGCCGTCGGGGACCACCGAAAGGACGCCCTGGTCAAGCGGGAAATCTACGAGCGGGAGATCCGGGACCGGTACCGGGTGGTCGGTGTCTTCGACGACCGGCAGCAGGTGGTCCGGATGTGGCGGTCGCTCGGCCTGACCGTCTTCCAGGTGGCCGAGGGCGACTTCTGACGCCGTCCGCCGGCGGGCCCCTCCCCCAGGTCGAGGAGCCCACCGGCGGCGCCACCGGCCGGGAGCGCGGACGCACCTTCCGCACCCCCGGGCCGGTCAGGCGGCGGGCGCCTCCGCCGCCGCCGTGAGGGCCACCGTCGCCTCGGCACGGACGCCGTTGACGGTGACCACGAGCAGCACCTGCCCGCCGGGGCGCAGCGCGGTCAACTGCCCGGTCGCCGGGTCGAACCGGGCCACGTGCCAGGGCTTCACCCCGCCGGCGGCGCCGATGTGCAGGTTCGGCGAGCCGGACCAGTCGGCGCTGACCGGGGCGGCCACCGGGACGGTGCGGCCGGCGGGCTGGGTGAGCGTGGCCGTGACGGCGGCCGGTGCGCCGACCGCGACCTCGGCCGGGGCGGCCAGGGCGAGCCGGTCGACGTGGGCGTGGAACTCCGCGGCGATCCAGCGCGGCCCCTCGGCGAGCGGGTTCCGGCGGGCCCGCTCGGCCTCCTGCGGGGTCACCGGGTCGACGCCGAACTCGGTCCAGCCGGTGAAGCCGCCGAGCTGGGCCGGGGTGGACGGGTCCTTGCCCGAGTTGCCGTTGATCACGTACGGCACGCCGTCCACCCGGCCGGCGTGGAACGTGCCGACGTGCCCGTTCACCATCAGCGCGCCCTTGCCGGTGCGGTGCTGGAAGTCGGCCAGCCACTGCTCCACGAGGGCGGCCTCCTTCCGGTCGCCGAGCTGGCTGGCCTTGGCCGGGCTGGGGTCGCGGGGCGGGTGGTGGAAGAGCACCGTGACCGAGCCGACCGCCGGGTCGGCGGCAGCCGCGTCGAGCGTCTTCCGCAGCAGCTCCACCTGGTCGAACCCGCCGCCGCGCAGCGAGCCGGTGGCCGTGCTCAGGGTGACGAACCGGGTGCCCTGGTGGTCGAAGACCCGCGAGGTGTCCCCGAACACGCTCCGGAAGTTGCCGATCGGGGCGCCCATGATCTCGTGGTTGCCGGGCACGTAGTAGTACGGCAGTTCGCCGCCCAGTTCCTCGTCCAGGATCCGCTTGGCCAGCGCGAAGTCCGCCGGGTACGCGGTGTCCACGAAGTCCCCGTCGATGACCAGGAAGTCCGGCTTCGCCGCGCGGATCTCGCGGAGCGTACGGCGGGCCTGGGCGACCAGGTCGCTGTCCGGGTTGGCGGCCACGAACTGGGCGTCGGACATGACCGCGAAGCGCCAGGGCGCACCGTCGACCGTGCCGTCACGCAGCACCACCCGGTCGGTGATGTTCGGCTCCTCCGGCGCGTGCGCCGTCGGGGGCACCCGGGCCACCAGGTCGTCGATGACCACCTCGCTCTTGTACTGCTTTGCCGGGTCGGTCTCGGCCACGTAGAACCGGCGCACCCGGACCGGGTACTGCACGCCCGCCGGGACGGTGAACTCGACGTACCGCCAGCCGGTCCAGGTCAGGTAGGGGCCGCGCAGCACGAACTGGGTGTCCTGGGCGTCGTGCAGGTGCAGGCTGGGCCACTCACCGGTGCCGTTGCCCTTGATCCACATGCCGAACGCCTGCGGCTGGCCGGGCACCTCGATCCAGGCCGGCGGGTCCGCGTACGCGGCGCGGGTGCCGGTGGACTGGCTGAAGTCGTACGACATCTTCAGGCCGGTGCCGGTGTGGCCCGGGGCCGGTGCGACCGCGCCGCTGGCCCGCGCCTGGCTGAACTTCCAGGAGGCGGCGTCGTCGAAGCCCGCCACCGGCACGTCGGTGAGCCCGATGGTGACCGGGAGCACGGTGGTCTTCGCGCCGACCCCGACGGTGACCAGCGCGGCGCCGGTGCCGCCGAGCGCCCGGACGGAGAGGTTGCCGTTGGCGGTGGGGGTGACGGCGAGCAGGTCGTGGTCGTACTCCAGTTTCAGGTCGGCCGGCTCGATCGGCGCGGTGTTCCCCTCCGCGTCGTAGCCGACCACGCCGAACAGTCCGGTGTCGCCCTGCTGGTTGAGGCCGAGCCGGTCCACCGTGGAGTCGACGCGCTCCAGCGGGCCCAGCACGGTCAGGTCGAGCGTGCCGCGCGCCTCGTCGCGCCAGGCGGTGACGGTGCTGCGGCCGGGCCGGCCGGCCCGGAACACCCCGTCGTCCACGGTGCCCTGGGCGGCCGGATTGGCCCGCCAGTGCGGCGTGCCGGCGGCCGGGCCGTACGTCTCGTCGTAGCCCGCGGCGGTGAGCCGGCGGGTGAGGCCGGGGAAGACCCGGTCCGGCCGGCCGCCGCGGATCGGGGCGACGCCCGGCGCGGCGGTCGGGTCGCTTGCGGTCTCCAGCCAGTAGCCGGTGAGCCGGCCACTGCCCTGCGGCGCGTAGATGGCCAGGCCGTTCGGCACCGGCCGCTCGCTGCCGTCGGAGGGACTGTTCTCCACCTGGACGGCCGCCGCGCCCGGCTCCCGGGCCAGCAGCGTCGAGGAGCCGCCGCCGTCGAGGTTGAGCGCGCTCCACGCGCCCAGCTCGACCATCATCCGGCCCATCTCGGTCTGGGTGACGCCCCGGCTGTCCACCTGCCGGCCGTCCACCGTCAGCATGATCATCTTGCGGCCGTCGGCGGAGAACCCGACCGAGGTGCGCGGGGCGAGGCTCTGGTCGGCGATGCTCTGCACCACGCCGTCGCGGACCAGCACGCTGCCGCCACCGACCGCGGCGCGCGGGCTGCTGCCGTCGGACGCCTTCGGCCGCCAGGTCAGGTCGACCGGGTCGCCGGGGCGCAGCGCGGCGAGGGCGTCGGCGCCGGCCTCCCGGCCGAGCAGCACCGTGGTCCCGGCCGGGATCGGGCCCTCCCCCGCCGTGCCGGCCACGGTCGCGACCCGGCCGCCGGTCACCGTCACCTCGGCCACCCGCGCGGCGCCCTCCACGGCCCGTTTCCTGGTGTACGAGCCCCAGAGCGGGGTGAAGACACCGACGCCGTCGCGCTGCACCATGTTGTTGAACTGGGTCAGCGACACCGGCCCGGCGGGCAGGGCCGCGGTGCCCTCGAAGCCGACCTGGATGACCCGGCCGAGCCCCTCGGCGCTGATCGCGGCGGCGTTGGTGTGCCCGGCGACCGGCGACTGGACCAGTTCGCCGGAGCGGATGCCGATGCCCTGCGCCGCGCCGGAGTTGTTGATGTCGAAGAAGTCGCCGTTGACCGCGGCCACCGCCCGGGAGCGGTCCACCGCCGCGCGCAGCGGCTCGTCGCGGGTGACCGCGCCGGAGTTGACGTAGTCGACGGTGACGCCGCCGGAGAGGTCGGCGGTGAGGGCGTCGGCCCGCAGCCAGCCGTCGGCGTCGTACCGGTCGAAGGAGGTCAGGTCGAGTCCGGGGGCGACCGGACGGCTGGTCTTCGCGGTCTCCAGGCCGCCGGCCGGCTCCACGCCGGCGTCGTTGGCGAGGGCGATCGCGGAGTCGGGACGGGAGGAGGCCGCCGGAGCGTCCTCGGCGGGGGTACGCGGCTCGGCCGCGGCCGCCGCCGCACCGGGCGAGACCGGAGCGGTGAGGGTGAGCAGCGGCGTCAGCAGCAGGACGCCGGCGAGACGGGCGGATCGACTGCGGATTCGCATGGGCCACAGTCAACCCGAGACTGAACAGAAGTTTCAATACCCTCCGGCTTAACCGAAGAAAAACTTCATCCGCTCGCCGCCCCCGGTACGCGGAGAGGGGCACGGCCCGCAGGCCGTGCCCCTCTCCGCCAGGTACTCAGCTCACTCGCCCGGAGTGGACTTCGCGATCTGCATCAGGAACTCGATGTTCGTGCGGGACTGCTTGAGCCGGTCCAGCAGGAGGTCGAGCGCCGCCTGCGAGTCCAGCGAGTGCAGCACCTTGCGGAGCTTGTGGATGATCGCCAGCTCCTCCGGCGCGAGCAGGACCTCCTCCTTGCGGGTGCCGGAGGGGTTGATGTCGATCGCCGGGAAGACCCGCTTGTCGGCGATCTTCCGGTCCAGCTTCAGCTCGGCGTTGCCGGTGCCCTTGAACTCCTCGAAGATGACCGTGTCGGCCATGGACCCGGTCTCCACCAGCGCGGTGGCGAGGATGGTCAGCGAGCCACCGTTCTCGATGTTCCGCGCCGCGCCCAGGAAGCGCTTCGGCGGGTAGAGCGCGGTGGAGTCGATACCACCCGACATGATCCGGCCGCTGGCCGGCGCCGCCAGGTTGTACGACCGACCGAGCCGGGTCAGCGAGTCCAGCAGCACGACCACGTCGTGGCCCAGCTCGACCAGGCGCTTGGCCCGCTCGATCGCCAGCTCCGCCACCGTGGTGTGGTCCTGCGGCGGACGGTCGAACGTGGCCGCGATGACCTCGCCCTTCACCGACCGCTGCATGTCGGTGACCTCTTCCGGCCGCTCGTCGACCAGCACCACCATCAGGTGGCACTCCGGGTTGTTGCGGGTGATCGCGTTCGCGATCGCCTGCAGCACCATCGTCTTACCCGCCTTCGGCGGCGAGACGATCAGCGCCCGCTGGCCCTTGCCGATCGGCATCACCAGGTCGATGACCCGGGTGGTCAGGATGTGCGGCTCGGTCTCCAGCCGCAGCCGCTGGTACGGGTGGACCGGCGTCAGCCGGTGGAAGTCCGGGCGGTAGCGCGCCTGCTCAGGGGTCGTTCCGTTGACGGTGTCGACCCGGATCAGCGGAGCGTGCCGGCCCTTGCTGGGTGTGGTGGCGACCGCGCCGGTGACCAGGTCGCCTCGGCGCAGGCCGTACCGGCGGAGCTGGCCGGCGGTGAGGTGGGCGTCGGCGGCGGAGGGCAGGTAGCCGTCCACCCGCAGCAACGCGTGGTCGTCGACCGTGTCGACGATGCCGCTCACCGGGAGCGGCGCGGAGGTGTCGTTCATCGAGTGCCTTTCGATTGGTGCCGGTCCGGTCCCCGATCGGGACGGACGAAGGAGGGATGGTTCGAGGCCGGCGGCTCGTCCCGTCGGATCCGCCGGGCGACGGGCTCAGGGCCCCGCACGGCTCGCCGCCCAGCAGGGGCAGGGGCGATCACCGGGGCAGAGGCGATGGCTCACGGGCCGAACAGCTCGCCGCCTCGCGTGGGCAACGGCGACGGAACACCGCCCGTGAGGGCTCGCGGCACCAGGAGGCCAGGAACTGCGTGCGGGCCGGCCGAGGCGATGCCGGAAAACGGACGCCGGGGGCCGGTCCCGCCGGGGTCCGTGTCGGTTCGGGCGGGCAGAGCCGGCGTGCGGGCGGTGGGACGTGTGCTGGCGGCCGGATCGGTGAGGTGCGCCGGGCGAGCTGCCGCGTCGGGGAGAGCGGACTCCGGGTGGCGCGGTGCGCCGGCATCCGGGTCGTTCGCCAGGTTAACCCCGCAACGCCGTCGCCGGCAAGCGGATCGCCGCCGGTTCGGTCGGAACCCGCACCGGCGTTACAGTGAGGGACGCGCCGACCGGGAAGGCCAGCACCGTGACTGCTACGACCGTGGTCGACCAGGTCCACCCTGGCGACCACGTCTGTTGGACGCACGACGACGAGGGTGCGGCTCTCGACGCCGTCGGCCACTTCGCCGCCACCGGCCTGCGCCTCGGTCACAAGGTCGTCTGCTTCACCGAGACCTCGCCGCCGCAGGCGGTGCGCGCCCGGGTCGACGCCGTGGGCGTGCCGACCGAGGCCGCCGTGGCGGCCGGCCAGCTGCGTATCGTGCCGGCCGTGGAGGTCTACCCGACCGGCGGCCGGCCGACCCCGGAGACGATGGTCGCCACCGTGGTCGACGAGGTCGACCGCGCGCGGCACGAGGGCTACCCGGGAATCCGGCTGAGCGGTGACATGACGTGGGTGCTGCGCAGCGGCACGACCCTGGACGACCTGCGCCGGTACGAGACCGCGCTCAACCCGCTCTTCCTGGACGCCCGGGTCGCCGGCCTGTGCCTGTACGACCGGCGGATCTTCCCGGCCGACGGGATGCGCGACATCGCCGCCGCCCATCCGGGCACGGCCGGGCCGGGCACCGCGCGGACCTGGGTGCCGCTGCTGCGGGTGTACCGGACGACCGACCCGCCCGGGTTGCGGCTGGTGGGGCAGGTGGACCGGAGCAACCGGGAGGCGTTCACCGCGGTGCTGCACCACGTGACGGCCGATCAGCCGGCGGCGGGACGACCGCCGGTGCTGGACGTCTCCGAGCTGAGCTTCGCCGACGTGGGCGCCGCCACCGCGCTGGTCCGGGCGGACCGGGCCAACGCCACCGGCATCCGGCTGGTCGGGTGCCGGCCGGCGCTGCACCGGCTGCTGCACCTGCTCGGCGGCGTGTCGGCGGAGCACGCGGCATGAGCGCACCCGCCGGCCCGGCACCGGCCGAGTTCCGTCACGAACTGGCCTTCTACACCGACGCGGCGAGCCTGCTCGCGGTCACCGTGCCGTTCGTCCGGGCGGGACTGGCCGCGGGCGATCCGGTGCTGGTGGCCACGCCCGGACCACAGCTGGCGCTGATCCGCGCGGCGCTCGGCGCGGCCGGCGACACCGTCGGATGGGCCGACATGACCGAGGCCGGGCGCAACCCGGCCGGATCATCCCGTGGGTGCTCCAGGCGTTCGCCGACCGGCATCCCGACCGGCGGGTCCGGATCATCGGCGAGCCGATCTGGGCCGGCCGCACCGCCGAGGAGTACCGGGCCTGCGCCCAGCACGAGGCCGCGATCAACTGGGCCTTCGCCGGCCGCGCGGCGAGCATCCTGTGCCCGTACGACGCGGGACGGCTCGAGCCCGGCGTGCTCGCCGAGGCCCGCTGCACGCACCCGCTGCTGGTCGACGGCGACGGGTGCCGCCCCATCGCCGGCTACGCCCCGGCGGCGGTCACCGAACGGCACAACAAGCCGCTGCCCAGCCCCGCCGAGCAGGTCGCCGTGCTCCGCTACGACCTGGACACGCTGCCGCAGGTCCGGCGGTTCGTCGCCGAACAGGCGGTTGCCGCCGGGCTGGCCGCCGACCGGGTGGCCGACCTGCAGATCGCGGTCACCGAGCTGGCTACGAACAGCGTGGCGCACGCCGGCGGCGCCGGGACCGTCGAGGCGTGGTGCACCGACCGGCACCTGGTGTGCGAGGTCCACGACGACGGCTGGCTGGCCGACCCGCTCGCCGGCCGGCTCGCACCGGCGCACGACGGCATCGGCGGGCGGGGACTGGTCATCGTGCACGCCCTGTGCGACCTGGTGCTGGTGCACACCACCGCGGCCGGCACCACGGTCCGGCTGCACATGCTGCGGGAGGCCCCATGACGGGAACGGAACCGGCGCTGCGCGCGGTCGGCCGGGTCGAGTCGCCGCTGACCGATCCGGCGGCGGCGCCCAAACAGGGCGACGAGGGGGCGCCGGAGGCGTGGCTGGTCTTCGACGCGGCGTACGCCCCGGCGCTGGACGGGCTGCGGCCCGGCGCGGACGTGCTGGTGCTGACCTGGTTGGACCGGGCCCGGCGGGACGTGCTCGTGGTGCACCCGCGCGGTGACGTGTCCCGGCCGGAGACCGGGGTGTTCGCCACCCGCTCGCCGCACCGGCCCAACCCGATCGGGCTGCACCGGGTGCGGGTGCTCGACGTGGACGGCGTACGGCTGCGGGTGGCCGACCTGGAGGCGGTCGACGGCACCCCCGTACTCGATGTGAAGCCGGTGCTCGACGGCGAGCGCTGAGGCCGGCGACGCCCGGCCGGGCCGGTGACCCGGCCGGGTGGTCGGCTCAGTGCCCGCGGGCGATCCACTCGTCGAGGTGGGGCGCCTCCGCGGCGATGGTGGTGTCGTCGCCGTGTCCGGTGTGGACCACGGTCTGCGGCGGCAGGGTGAACAGCCGGCTCCGGATCGACTCGATGATCGTGCCGAAGTCGCTCCAGGAGCGGCCGGTGGCGCCGGGACCGCCGGCGAAGAGGGTGTCCCCGGTGAAGACCGCGCCCAGGTCGGGGGCGTAGAGGCTGCACGCGCCCGGGCTGTGGCCGGGGGTGTACAGCACCCGCAGGGTGGTGCCGCCGACCTCGACGGCCTGCCCGTCGGTGAGCTCGCCGTCCGGCGGGGTGTCCGGGTGGACCAGGTCCCAGAGCACCCGGTCGGCCGGGTGCAGCAGCACCGGCGCGCCGGTGGCCCGGGCCAGCTCGGGCGCGACCCGGACGTGGTCGTCGTGGGCGTGGGTGGCCAGGACGGCGACCACCCGGCGGCCGCCGATCAGGGCGCGGATGGCGGCGACGTCGTGCGGCGCGTCGACGACCACGCACTCGGCGTCGTCGCCGACCACCCAGACGTTGTTGTCGACGTCGAAGGTCTGCCCGTCGAGGGAGAAGGTGCCGGAGGTGACGGCGTGGTCGACGCGGGCGGTCACGGGAAGACCACCACCGACCGGAGCACGTCGCCGTGGTGCATCCGGGCGAACGCCTCCTCGACCTGGTCGAGCGCGATCTCCTCGGTGACGAAGGCGTCCAGGTCGAGGCGGCCCTGCCGGTACAGCTCGGTGAGCATCGGGAAGTCGCGGCTGGGCAGGCAGTCGCCGTACCAGCTGGACTTGAGGGCGCCGCCCCGGCCGAAGACGTCCAGCAGTGGCAGTTCGATCCTCATCTCCGGGGTGGGTACGCCGACCAGCACGACGGTGCCGGCCAGGTCGCGGGCGTAGAAGGCCTGCTTCCAGGTCTCCGGGCGGCCCACCGCGTCGATGACCACGTCGGCGCCGAACCCTCCCGTGGCGGCGCGGATCGCCTCGACCGGGTCGTCGTCGGAGGCGTTGACGGTGTGCGTGGCGCCGAACTTCCGCGCCCAGTCGAGCTTCCGGGAGTCGGTGTCCACCGCGATGATGGTGGTCGCCCCGGCCAGGGCCGCGCCGGCCACCGCCGCGTCGCCGACGCCGCCACAGCCGATCACGGCCACCGAGTCGCCCCGGGTCACGCCGCCGGTGTTCATGGCCGCGCCGAGGCCGGCCATCACCCCGCAGCCGAGCAGGCCGACGGCGGCGGGCCGGGCCGACGGGTCGACCTTGGTGCACTGGCCGGCGTGCACCAGGGTCTTCTCGGCGAACGCGCCGATGCCCAGGGCGGGCGCGAGTTCGGTGCCGTCGGTCAGCGTCATCTTCCGCGTCGCGTTGTGGGTGTTGAAGCAGTACCAGGGACGGCCCCGCCGGCAGGCCCGGCACTGCCCGCAGACCGCCCGCCAGTTGAGCACCACGAAGTCGCCGGGGGCCACGTCGGTGACCCCCTCCCCCACCTGCTCCACGATGCCGGCGGCCTCGTGGCCGAGCAGGAACGGGTAGTCGTCGTTGATGCCGCCCTCGCGGTAGTGCAGGTCGGTGTGGCACACCCCGCAGGACTGGACGCGGACCACCGCCTCGCCCGGCCCCGGGTCGGGCACCACGATGGTGGTGACCTCCACCGGCGCGCCCCTGCGCCGCGACACGACTCCCCGGACTTCCTGGCTCACGGTGGCCTCCTCAGTTCGCTTCGAGGCGAACCTACCGCCGATCATCGTCGGCGGCCCACCGTTGAGGGGCGGTTATCCGGCGCGTCGTGGGGTACGCGGGGGCCCGGTTCGCCAGCACCGACGGGAGTGATCATGAAGTTGACCCATGCGCCGCTTCGGCTCAGCATCGGCGCGTTCATCCTGAATTCCGGGCTGTCCAAGCGGACTCTGGAGGGCGAGTCCGCCGCCGGCATGCACGGCATGGCGGTGGGTGCGATCCCCCAGCTGCGGCAGTTCCCGCCGGACCAGTTCGCGAAGCTGCTCTCCCGCGCCGAGATGGCACTCGGCGCCGCGCTGCTCACCCCGTTCGTGCCGTCGCTGCTGGCCGGCGCCGGGCTGACCGCCTTCGGGCTCGGCCTGGTGCAGCTCTACCTCAAGACACCCGGCATGCGGGAGGCGAACAGCCTCAAGCCGTCGCAGGCCGGCATCGGCCTGGCCAAGGACAGCTGGCTGGTCGCCGCGGGGCTGACGCTGATGCTGGACTCGCTGGCCCACAAGCGCCGGTTCACGTGACCGGACCGGCCACGGCGGCGGACACCGGCACGGCATCCGCGGCGTAGCGGCGGCGGGCGGCGTTGCGGTAGCGCAGCACCTGCACCGCGCCGAGCGCCCAGAGCAGGTACTGCACGGCGAACGCCCAGCGGAACGCGGACAGCGGCGGGGTGCTCCGGCCGGCCGGGGTCGCCAGGTCGAGCACCACGCCGACCGCCAGGATCAGCAGGATCGAGGCGACGAAGCCGCCCACGTTGACGATGCCGGTGGCGCTGCCGATGCGGTGCACCGGGTTGAAGGTGCGCGCGTAATCGAAGCCGATCACCGAACCGGGGCCGTTGACCGCGAGGACCACCACGAGGGCCACCAGCAGCCCGTGCGGGGCGCGGCCGGGCCAGGCCAGCACCACCGCCCAGACCGCCGCGGTGGCGGCGGTGATGGCGAAGACCACCGCCGAGCGGTGGAAGGGGTGCCGGGCGCACAGGTGCGCGACGACCGGACCGCAGACCAGGGTCACCACGGTCATCAGGGTGAGCAGGGCGGCCGCCGCGGTGGGCGGGAAGCCCTGCCCCTGCACCAGGAACGGGTAGCCCCAGAGCAGGGCGAACACCGAGCCGGAGAACTGGGTGACGAAGTGCGTCCAGAGGCCGAGCCGGGTGCCGGGCTGGGCCCAGGCGTCGGCGAGCTGCCGGCGTACGGCGGCCAGGTCGGGGGCGAGCGCGGTGGTGTGCTCGGCGTGCGGGGTGTCCCGGACCGCGACGAGCACCAGCAGCAGCACGGTCGCGCCGAGCGCCGCCGCGGTGAGGAAGGCGGGCGTCCAGCCGGCGTGGTGCAGCAGCGCCACCAGGGGTACGGCGCCGAGCACCGCGCCGAGCTGCCCGATGGTGCCGGTGAGCTGCACCAGCAGCGGGTTGCGCCGGCCGGGGAACCAGAACGCGACGATCCGCAGCACGCTGATGAAGGTCATCGCGTCGCCGAGGCCGACGAGCACCCGGGCGGCGACGGCGAGCCGGACGTCGGTGGCGACGGCGAAGCAGAGCTGCCCGGCCACCATGAGCGCGGCGCCGGCGAGCAGCAGCCGGCGCGAGCCGAACCGGTCGAGCAGCACCCCGACGGGGACCTGCATGGCCGCGTAGACGGCGAGCTGGGCGACGCTGAAGGTGGCCAGCGCGGCGGCGCTGATGTGGAATCGGTCCGCCGCGTCGACCCCGGTGACGCCGAGCGAGCTGCGGTGGAAGACGGCGGCCACGTACGCGGTGACGGCGACCGCGAAGACCAGGGCTGCGGAGCGGCGCGGGGCGACCCTTGGGATGGCGCCGCTCACCGCAGCGTCCGCAGCACGGTCGCCGCGTTGTCGATGTGCGCGCCGACCGCGTCGAGCCAGGCCCGCGGGTCGTCGCCGTCGAGGGCGGCGAGCTGGCCGGCGTGCTCGGTGAGGGCCACCTCGGCCCAGCCGGGCGACAGCCGGAAGCTCGCCTCGCCCATCCGCAGCTGCCGGTCGCGCAGCCGGTGGTACAGCTCGGCCAGGATCTCGTTGCCGGCCGCCTCCACCACGGTGGCGTGGAACGCCCGGTCGGCGGCCATCAGCGCGGTGACGTCGCCGGCGGCGTGCGCCCGGCGCATCTCGTCGAGCCAGCGGGCCAGGTCGCCGCGGATGGCGGCCCGGCGCGGCCAGACCTGTTCGGCGGCGTGCAGCTCGACCAGGCGGCGGGCCTCTACGACGTCGGCGATCTCCCGGGCCGAGACCGGCCGGATCAGCGCCCCGCGCTTGGGGTAGAGCTTGACCAGGCCCTCGGCCTCCAGGCGCAGCAGCGCCTCCCGGACCGGCGTCCGGGAGACCCCGGTCGCCTCGGCGATCTCCCCCTCGCTGACCAGCAGCCCGCCCGGGTAGACCTGCTCCAGGATGGCCCGCTTGAGGTGCTGGTAGGCCCGCTCGGCGGCGGACGGCGCGGCCGACCGAGCGCCGGACACCGGGGTGGGATGCGTCATGTATCTATGGTGCGCCCCGGCCGGGCGGGCCCCGCCGCCGACCGCCGCGAACGTGGCTCGGGCCACTGTCAGCGCAGCGTGAGCACGCCCTCGGGGGTGCGGATGAAGCGGGTGCCGGAGGGCCGGCCGAGGGCATCGAGGAGATCGGCGAGCCAGCCGGCCTCGGCGGGTGTGGCGGGTTGCAGGCGCATCCGGCGCATCCGGACCGGGACGAGGCGCAGCCGCCGCAGCTCGCCGGTGGCGGCGTCGAGGGTGGGCAGGTGCAGCAGCCGCAGCTCCGGCCGGTACGTCTCCTGCCCGCCGATGCCCTCGTAGTCGTCGATCAGGTCGCCGCAGCCGTAGAGGATCAGCCGGCCCCGGTAGCGCTCGACCGGGCGGGGATGGTGCGAGGAGTGCCCGTGCACGACATGCACCCCGGCGTCGACCAGCGCGTGCGCGAACTCGACGTGCTCGTCCGGCACCTCGTGGCCCCAGTTGCTCCCCCAGTGCACCGAGACCACCACCAGGTCCGCCGGGCGGACGGTCCCGGCGATCCGCTCGGCGAGCGCGCCGGCCGTGGCCGCGGACACCTCCGGCAGGTACGCCACCCCGGGCCGCCCGTCCCGTGCCGCCCAGTGCGGGCGGTCACCGCCGTCTCCAGGTTGACGATCCGCGCGTCCGGACGTTCCGCGTCGAGCATCCGCAGCGCGTCGCCCCACGGCCACTCCGGCGGGGCCGGTCGCGGCACCGGGCCGGCCACCGACTCGGCCAGCGCGACGTACCGGCGGGCGTCGGTGACCAGTTCCTCCCGCAGCGCGGGCGACCCGGGGTGGGGCAGGACCTGGTCCACGCCGCGCCCGGTCATCACGTCACCGGCGAGGAAGAGCGTCACCTCGGCCATGCCGGGGATGTTCCCGCCGTTCGCCGCGCCACGCGTGAGTCCGGCCGGCCGGGGTACCGGGGCGGCCATGACGACCGACGTGACGATCGTGGTGGCCACCCGCAACCGGCGGGAGCAGTTCCTCGCCCTGCTGCCCCGGCACACCGCCCCGGTGATCGTGGTGGACAACGGATCCGAGGACGGCACGCCGGCCGCCGTGGCCCGGGAGTTCCCCCGGGCCCGGGTGGTGGAGCTGGGCCGCAACGCGGGCGCCGGGGCGGCCCGCAACGTCGGGGTGGGGCTGGCCCGCACGCCGTACGTGGCGTTCGCCGACGACGACTCGTACCGGGCGCCGGGCGTGCTCGGCCCGCTGGGCGCCGAGCCGGACGCGCCGGGGCCCACCGTGCTCGGCTTCCTGGCCTGCGCCGTGGTGCTGCGCCGCGACGCGTACCGGCAGGTCGGCGGCTTCGCCGAGCGACTCGGCACGTACGGCGAGGAGGCGCTGCTCGCGATGGACCTGGCCGCGGCGGGCTGGAACCTCGCGTACGTGCCGGAGCTGGTGGCCCACCACCTGCCGGTGCCGGCCGGACGCGACCCCGGGGCCCGCCGGCGGGCGGAGGCGCGCAACCCGGTGCTCACCGCGGCGCTGCGCCGGCCCGGGTCGGTG
>NZ_MUYZ01000409.1:0-4464 GCF_003013775.1 Micromonospora sp. MH33 | reverse complement strand
GCGCCGCCCTGGACCACCGGGCCGTGGTGGCCGCCAGCGACCGGGACGGCCTCGTCGCCGCGCTGCGGGCGCTGGCCGCGGGCCGGCCGTCCGGTGCGGCGGTCGTCGGGCAGGCGGCCGACCGCGGTCCGCTCGCGGTGCTCTTCTCCGGTCAGGGCGCGCAGCGCGCCGGAATGGGCCGGGAACTGTACGAGGCGTTCCCGGTCTTCGCCGCCGCGCTGGACGAGGCGTGCGGGCACCTGGACCGCGTGTTGCCGCAGCCGTTGCGGCCGGTGTTGTTCGAGGACACCTCCGGCCTGGTGGACCGTACGGTGTTCACCCAGGCGGGCCTGTTCGCCGTCGAGGTGGCGCTGTTCCGCCTGGTCGAGTCGTTCGGCGTGGTGCCGGACTTCGTGGGTGGGCACTCGATCGGGGAGGTCACGGCCGCGCACGTGGCCGGCGTGCTGTCGCTGGAGCACGCGTGCGCCCTGATCGCCGCGCGCGGTCAACTGATGCAGGCCCTGCCGGCCGGCGGCGGGATGCTGGCCGTGAACGCGCCCGAGGCGGAGGTGCGGGCCGTCCTGGACGGCGGCTTTGCGGCTTCCGGCGAAGCCGCAGTCTCCGGCGACGGGTCGGCCTCCGGCGGCGTCCTCGCCGGCCGGGCGGGGATCGCGGCGGTGAACGGCCCGGCCGCCGTGGTCGTCTCGGGCGCGGTCGACGCCCTCGATGAGTTGGCGGAGTTCTGGCGGGACCGTGGTGTGCGGGTACGCCGGCTGTCGGTGTCGCACGCGTTCCACAGCCCGCTGATGGAGCCGATGCTGGACCGGTTCCGCGCGGTGCTGGAGAAGCTCACCTTCACCGCCCCGGCGCTGCCGCTGGTGTCGAACCTGACCGGCGCCCTCGCCGACCCGGACGAGGTGTGCACCCCCGGCTACTGGGTGCGGCACGTGCGCGCGGCGGTCCGCTACGCCGACGGCGTCACCGCCCTGCGCGATGCCGGGGTGGACACGTTCCTGGAACTCGGCCCGCAGAGCGTGCTGACCGCGCTCACCGCCGACGTCCTCGGCGACGACGAGGACGTCCGCGCCGTCGCCGTCCAGCGCAAGGACCGGACCGAGACCGAAGCCCTGCTGGCCGCCCTGGCCGACCTGCACGTGCACGGCGTGCCGGTCAGCTGGGAGCCCTGGTTCACCGGCACCGGCGCGCACCGGGTCGACCTGCCCACCTACGCCTTCCAGCGGGAGCGGTTCTGGCCGGACGCCGCGGCGTGGCAGGCCGGGGACGTGTCCGGCGCCGGACTCGGCGTGGCCGGGCATCCGCTGCTCGGCGCGGCCGTCCGGCTCGCCGGGGACGACGAGGTGGTGCTGACCGGACGGCTGTCGGTGTCGTCGCACCCCTGGCTGGCCGACCACGTGGTCGCCGGCGCCGTGGTGGTGCCCGGCACCGCGCTGGTCGAGCTGGTCGTGCGGGCCGGCGACGAGGCCGGGACTGCCCGCGTCCGGGAGCTGACCGTCGCCACCCCGCTCACCCTCCCGGCGTCCGACGCCGTACGGGTGCAGGTGCGGGTCGGTGCCGCCGACGACGAGGGCGCCCGCCCGGTGACCGTGCACGCCCAGCCGGAGGACGACCCGGATGCCGAGTGGGTCCGGCACGCCGAGGGCGTGCTGGAACCGGCGTCGGTGCGGGAGCCGGCCGCCGAGGCGTGGCCCCCGGCCGGGGCGTCCGAGGTGGACCTCACCGGCTGGTATCCGGCGTTCGCCGAGCACGGCCTGGCGTACGGGCCGGTGTTCCAGGGGCTGCGGCGGGTGTGGGCCGGCCCGGACGAGGCGTATGCCGAGGTCGTGCTCCCCGCCGGTGCCGACCCGACGGGATTCGGGGTGCATCCGGCGCTGCTCGACGCGGCGCTGCACCCGATCGGGCTGCTCGACGCGGGAACCGGCGGCGGCCCCCGCGTGCCGTTCGCGTTCGAGGGCGTGCAACTGCACGCCGCCGGCGCCCGGGTGCTGCGGGTCCGGCTGCGCCGCTCCGGCACCGCGATACGCCTCGTCGCGATGGACGAGAGCGGCGGGCCGGTGGTGTCGGTCGACTCCCTCGTGCTGCGCGAGCTGGGCGCGACCGCCCCGCCGAGCGCCACCGACCGCTCGCTCTACGCGGAGACCTGGCCCGTCGAGGAGGTCAGCCCGGCCGCCGAGCCGCTGACCTGGGCGGTGCTGACCGGCCCGGGCGGCGCCGACCGGCCGGACGGGGAGAGCCCGGCCGACACGAGCGGCGGCGGGCAGTGGGCCGAGGAGAGCTCGACCGCCACGGGCGGCGAACTCCCGGCGGACCGGACGGTGTGGCCGGCCGCCGCTGTCGCCTACCCGGACGTGGCCGCGCTCGCCGCTGCCGTCGCGGGCGGCATGCCAGCACCGGATGCCGTGCTGCTGCCGGTCATCGGGCCGGACCGGGCGGACGGGGACGTGCCCGAGCGGGTGCGGTCGGTGACGGCGGACGTGCTGGCGGTCGTGCAGGCGTGGCTGGCCGCCGACGTCCTCGGGGATTCGCGGCTGGTGGTGGTCAGCCGAGGCGCGGTGGCGGCGCGGGACGGCGATCGGGTTGATGATCTTGCCGGTGCGGCGGTGTGGGGTCTGCTGCGGTCGGCGCAGTCGGAGCACCCGGGCCGGGTCGTGCTGGCCGACCTGGACCGCGCGCCGGACGGCGACGTGCTGGCCGTGCTGTCCGGGGTGGCCGCCGACCCGACCCCGACCGGCGGGCAGCTCGCCCTCCGGGGCGACGGCGTGCGCGTACCCCGGTTGACTCGCCTGCCCGACGACGAGCTCACGCCGCCCGCGGCGGGCCTCTGGCACCTGGCGCCGGTCGCGCCCGGGACGCTGGACGGCGTCGCGCTGGTGCCGGCCCCCGCCACCGAGCTGGCTTCCGGCCAGGTCCGCGTCGCCGTGCGGGCCACCGGCGTGAACTTCCGCGACGTGCTCATCGCGCTCGGCATGTACCCGGACCCGGCGGCCCGGATGGGCAGTGAGGGCGCCGGCATCGTGCTGGAGGTCGGCCCCGACGTCGACGATCTGGCCCCCGGCGACCGGGTGCTGGGCATGTTCGAACCCGGCTTCGGCCCCCAGGTGGTCGCGGCGCGCGAGCGGGTGGCGCGCATCCCCGCCGGCTGGTCGTTCACCGAGGCGGCGTCCGTCCCGCTGGTGTTCCTGACCGCCTACTACGCGCTGCGTGACCTGGCCGGGCTGCGGGCAGGGGAGTCCGTGCTGATCCACTCCGGTGCGGGTGGGGTGGGCATGGCCGCGATCCAGCTCGCTCACCACCTCGGCGCGACCGTCTATGCCACGGCGAGCCCGGGCAAGTGGGACACGCTGCGCGAACTGGGGGTGGCCGAGGAGCGGATCGCGTCGTCGCGGACCACGGAGTTCGAGGACGCGTTCCGGACGGCGAGCGGCGGCGCCGGCGTGGACGTGGTGCTCGACGCCCTGGCCGGGGAGTTCGTGGACGCGTCGCTGCGGCTGCTGCCGCGCGGCGGCCGGTTCGTGGAGATGGGCAAGACCGACGTCCGCGACCCGGAGCAGGTCGCCGCGCAGCACCCGGGCGTGGTCTACCGGTCGTTCGACCTGAACGACGCCGGCGGGGCGCGGATCGGGGAGATGCTCACCGAGCTGCTGGCGCTGTTCGAGCGCGGGGTGCTGAGGCCGTTGCCGACGCGGGTGTGGGACGTGCGGCAGGCGCGGCAGGCCCTGCGGCACATCAGCCAGGCCCGCCACGTGGGCAAGGTGGTGCTCACGGTTCCCGTTCCGGCTGATCCGGGCGGCACCACGCTGATCACCGGCGCGTCCGGCACCCTCGCCGGGCTCGTCGCCCGCCACCTCGTGACCACCGGGCAGGCCCGGCACCTGCTGCTCGCCGCCCGCCGTCACCCGGACGACGACCCCGCCTACGCGGCGCTCGTGGCGGAGCTGACCTGGACCGGGGCGGAGGTCTCCGCCGTGGCGGTCGACCTGGCCGATCCCCAGCAGGTCGCCGACCTGGTCGCCGGGGTCGACCCCCGACACCCCCTCACCGCCGTCGTGCACTGCGCGGGCGTCGTCGCCGACGCCACCATCGCCTCCCTCGACGCGGACGCCGTCGACCGGGTCATGCGGCCCAAGGTGGACGCCGCCTGGGCGCTGCACCGGGCCACCGCGCACCTGGACCTGTCGGCGTTCGTGCTGTTCTCCTCGACCTCCGCGACCCTCGGGTCGCCCGGGCAGGGCAACTACGCCGCCGCCAACGGCTTCCTCGACGCGCTCGCCCGGCACCGCCGGGCGCACGGGCTGCCGGCCACCAGCATCGGCTGGGGCATGTGGGCCACCACCAGCGCCATGACCGCCCACCTCGACCGCGACGACGCGCAGCGGCTGCGCCGGCTCGGCATGACCGGCCTCACCGCCGCCGAGGGCACCGCGCTGCTGGACGCCGCCGCCCGGCGGGCCCGGCCGGCCGTCGCGG
>NZ_MUYZ01000408.1:0-4472 GCF_003013775.1 Micromonospora sp. MH33 | reverse complement strand
CAGGAGTCGAAGTTGGAGAACCTGGGTCACCTCGGCGACAAGAATGACCATGACTCGCTGGGTCTGTTCCAGCAGCGCCCGTCCAGTGGTTGGGGTACGCCGGAGCAGATCACCGACCCCGAGTACTCGACGCTTGCTTTCGAGAAGGGTTTGAAGCAGGTTGATGGTTGGCAGGGCATGCCGCTGACCGAGGCCGCCCAGACCGTGCAGGTCTCGGCTTACCCGGATGCGTACGCGCAGTGGGAGCAGCAGGCCGCCGACATCGTCGCCCAGCACTGGAACAGCTGACCCCAACAAACGAACGCTGGCCGGCACCCCACGGGGTGCCGGCCAGCGGCGTTCCCGGAGGGGCGTCGAGCGGGCGGCCAGCCCCCCGGGCCCGCGCGCCGGGAATCGTCAGTCGAGGTCGGCGACCAGCTCTACCTCGTACCCCTGCATGTCGGAGAGGTAGGCGGCGTAGGTCTGCGGGCCGCCGGCGTGCGGGTGCCGGTCCGGGAAGAGCAGTTCCCACCCGTGCCCGGGCGCGGCGGCGACCAGCCGGTCCACGGCGGCCGGCGGGCCGGCATGGAAGGCCAGGTGGTTGAGGCCCGGTGCGCGCCGGTCGTGCGCGCGCCCGTTCAGCGCGGGGGATTCCTCCAGGACCAGGTACGTCGGGCCGAGCCGCCAGGACCGGCCGGCCGGCCAGTCCTGGTACGGCGTCCAGCCGAGTTCGCCGAGGAGCCAGCCCCAGCTATGCCTGGCAGCGGCGAGATCGGGTACCCAGACCTCCACATGGTGCAGCGCGCCGACGGTCAGCGCTTGCCGCCCGGCACCCATAGCACATCACCATCCGGATTTGCCGTTCTTGACAGGATAAAGAGCAGATCGGAGAGCCGGTTGAGATACTTTGCCGGAAGGGTGCTGGTCCGGTCCGGGTCGTGCGCGACCAGCGCCCACGCCGCACGCTCGGCGCGTCGGGCGGTCGTCCGTGCCACGTGCAGCAGCGCCGCGCCAGCGGTGCCGCCGGGGAGGATGAAGGAGTCGAGCTTGCTCAGGCGCGCGTTGTACTCGTCGCACCAGCCCTCAAGGCGCTCCACGTACTCCTCGGTGACCCGCAGCGGCGGGTACTTCGGGTCCGGTTCCACGGGGGTCGCCAGGTCCGCGCCGACGTCGAACATGTCGTTCTGGATCGACCCCAGCACCGCCCGCAGCTCGTCGGGGAGCTGCCCCAGGGCGAGCGCGACGCCGATGGCGGCGTTGCACTCGTCCACGTCCGCGTACGCGGCGATCCGCGGATCGGTCTTCGGTACCTGCTCGTTGTTGCTCAGCCTGGTCATGCCGGCGTCGCCGGCCTTGGTGTAGATGCGCGTGAGGTGGACGGCCATGACGCACAGCCTACGGATACCGGACCTGACGATCCCGGCGCGGCCGGCCCGCGCCGCCTGGCCGGCCGGGGTGGGGCCGGGCGACGCCGGCGACCCGGCGGTCAACGACGTCGACGTCATCCGGGTGCTCGGTGAGGCCCGGCTGGCCGGCACCGTGCACGTGGTCGGGGCGAAGAACTCGGCGCTGAAGTTGATGGCGGCGGCACTGCTCGCCCCGGGGCGCAGCGTGATCACCAACGTCCCCCGGATCACCGACATCGCCATCATGGGGGAGGTGCTACGCCGGCTCGGCTGCGTCGTACGGTTCACCGCCGACGACCCGGTCGACCCGATGGTGGCCCGCGGCGGGGTGGAACGGTCCCGGTCGGTGGTGATCGACGTGCCGGAGCAGCCGGGCGCGGAGGCCGACTACGACCTGGTCCGCCGGCTGCGCGCGTCGATCTGCGTGCTCGGGCCGCTGCTGGCCCGCCGGGGGTACGTGCGGGTGGCCCATCCCGGCGGGGACGCCATCGGCTCCCGCGGCCTGGACATGCACATCGCCGGGCTCGCCCGGATGGGCGCGGAGATCTCCGGCGAGCACGGCTTCGTGATTGCCGAGGCCCCGGACGGGCTGCACGGCGCGGACATCCTGCTGGACTTCCCGAGCGTCGGCGCCACCGAGAACCTGGTGATGGCGGCGGTGCTCGCCCGGGGCACCACGACGATCGACAACGCGGCCCGGGAGCCGGAGATCGTCGACATCTGCACCATGCTGAACCGGATGGGCGCCCGGATCGAGGGGGCCGGCACGTCGACCCTGCACATCACCGGAGTGCCCGAGCTGCGCCCGGTCCGGCACGCCACGGTGGGGGACCGGATCGTCGCCGGGACGTGGGCGTTCGCCGCCGCCATGACCCGCGGTGACGTGACCGTGACCGGCGTGGATCCGGCCTACCTGGAGGTCGCGCTGGACAAGCTGGTCTCGGCCGGCGGCCTGGTGGAGACCCGGGCCGGCGCCTTCCGGGTACGCATGGACGACCGGCCGAAGGCCGTCGACGTGGTCACCCTGCCCTTTCCGGGCTTCGCCACCGACCTGCTGCCGATGGCGATCGGGCTGGCCGCGGTCAGCGACGGGGCCTCGCTGATCACCGAGAACATCTTCGACGGCCGGTTCATGTTCGCCAACGAGATGATGCGGCTCGGCGCGGACATCAAGACCGACGGCCACCACGCCCTGGTCTGCGGCCACGAGCGCCTCTCCGGCGCCCCGGTACGCGCCACCGACATCCGGGCCGGCGCCGGCCTGATCATCGCCGGGCTCTGCGCCGACGGGGTCACCGAGGTCTCCCACGTGCACCACGTCGACCGCGGCTATCCGGACTTCGTGGCCGACCTGCGGGCCCTCGGCGTCGAGGTGGACCGCGGCACGGTCCCGGACGAACCTGACCTCGCCATCTGATGGGCGGCCCTTAGCAGCCGTTCAGCCTCGTTGATTAGGGTGCTGGCAGACACTCAATCGCAGCGAGGGAGAAGCAGATGGCGGGTCGACTCGCGGTCGTCGGTGCCGGGTTGATGGGCTCGGGCATCGCCCAGGTGGCGGCGCAGGCGGGCTGGCAGGTGACGCTGCGCGACCTGGACGACGCGGCCACCAAGCGGGGCGTCGACGGCATCCGGAAGTCGCTTCAGAAGTTCGCCGAGAAGGGGAAGATCGAGGAGTCCGAGGTCGAGGCGACCCTGGCCCGGATCACCCCGACCACCGAGCTGGAGGCGGCGGCCGACGCGGACATCGTCGTCGAGGCGGTCTTCGAGAAGATCGAGATCAAGCACGAGGTGTTCCGCGCGCTGGACAAGATCTGCAAGTCGGACGCGGTCCTGGCCACCAACACCTCGGCCATCCCGGTCACCCAGATCGCCACCGCCACCGAGCGCCCGGAGTCGGTCGTCGGCACCCACTTCTTCTCGCCGGTGCCCATGATGAAGCTCTGCGAGCTGGTCCGCGGCTACAAGACCAGCGACGCGGCCCTGGCCACGGCCAAGGCGTTCGCCGAGGAGATCGGCAAGACCGTCGTGGTGGTCAACCGGGACATCGCCGGCTTCGTCACCACCCGGCTCATCTGCGCCCTCGCCATGGAGGCGGTCAAGCTGGTCGAGGCCGGCGTGATCTCCGCCGAGGACCTGGACACCGCCTGCAAGCTGGGCTTCGGCCACGCCATGGGCCCGCTGGCCACGGTCGACCTGACCGGCGTGGACGTGCTGCTCAACGCCACCAGGAACATCTACACCGACACGGCCGACGAGAAGTTCTTCCCGCCGGAGCTGCTCCAGCGGATGGCCACGGCCGGCGACCTGGGCCGCAAGACCGGCCAGGGCTTCTACAGCTACTGATCCGTGCACGTGACGCCCCCGGCCGCCCCGGTCGGGGGCGTCACGCTTTCCGGGGCGGGGTGAGGGCCGCGCCGAGCAGGGCGAACGCGTCCGGGATGACGGTGCCCCAGTAGGCGAAGTTGTGCCGGCCGTCGGCCCAGGTGGCGCGTACCGGGGGCTCGGGCAGCGCCCGGGCCAGCGCGCGGACATCCTTGAGGAAGTTGTCCTGCCGGCCGCACCAGAGGCCGACCGGGGTGCCGCGCAGCCGGTCCACGCCGGCGAAGACCGCGTCGCCCGGGCGGACCGCGGGCGAGAAGGCGGCCACCGCGCGCAGCCAACCCGGGTACGCCTCGGCGAGCAGCAGCGCCCCGAACCCGCCCATCGACCAGCCCCAGGCGGCCAGCCGGCCACTGTCGAAGCCGCGCCGGGCGCACCAGGTGGGCAACTCCTCGCGGACCATCCGCTGCGGGTCGTCGTCGCCGGAGCGGCGCCAGGAGAGCCGGCCGCCAGTGGCCCCGGCCAGCGCGAAGGGTGGGGCGCCGCGGCGTACCGCGTCGGTGAGGAACCGGGCCAGCCCGAGCCGGGCGTAGTCCCGGGGCGTGGCCGCGGCGCCGTGCAGCACCAGGCAGACGGGCAGGCCGCGGCCGTCGCCGTACCCCTCGGGCGCGGCCGTCCAGAAGTCCACCTCGCGGTCGCGGGCCCCCGACCGGATGCGGATCAGGCGCTCGTCCCCGGCCGGCGCGTCGGGCACGGCGGGCGCCGGCC
>NZ_MUYZ01000407.1:0-4491 GCF_003013775.1 Micromonospora sp. MH33 | reverse complement strand
GGCTGCGCGACGCCGGCGCCGGGCTGGGCCGGGTGGGCCTGGACCGCTGCGGCGCGGCCCTGACCGACCTGGCCGGCGCGCTCGGCGCCGGCCCGGGGGACGCGGCGGTACGCGCCTGGGTGGACGCCCAGATCCGGCTGCTGGTGACCGCGGAGTCCCGGTGAGCCGGTCCCCGCGACCGGCCCCGGCGGCTACGGTGTGAGGCGTGGCGACCACGGCGGCGGAGGAGATCCGGGTGGGGGAGCGGCTGGTCCGCGTCTCCAGCCCCGACAAGCCCTACTTCCCGGAGCGCGGACTGACCAAGCTGGACGTGGTCCGCTACTTCCTCGCCGTCGGCGACGGCATCCTGCGCGCGCTGCGCGACCGACCGACCATGCTGGAGCGCTGGCCGCGCGGCGTGTTCGAGGGCGCGAAGATCGCCACCCGGCAGACCAACAAGGGCGACGCCTTCTACCAGAAGCGGTTGCCGGCGGGCGCGCCCGAGTGGGTGCGCACCGCGCACATCACCTTCCCCAGCGGCCGGACCGCCGACGAGGTGGCCCCGAGCGAGCTGGCCGTGGTGATCTGGGCGGCCAACCTGGGCACCCTGCGCTTCCACCCCTGGCCGGTCTCGGCGGGCGACGTGGAGCGCCCCGACCAGCTCCGCATCGATCTGGACCCGATGCCCGGGGTGGACTTCGCCCAGGTGGTCCCGGTCGCCCACGAGGTGCGCGCGTTCCTCGACGAGCTGGGCCTGGTGGGCTACCCGAAGACCACCGGCGGCCGGGGCATCCACGTCTACCTGTCGATCGAGCCGCGGTGGAGCTTCGGTGACTGCCGGCGCGCGGTGCTGGCGCTCGGCCGGGAGATGGAGCGCCGGCTGCCCGACCTGGTGACCACCACCTGGTGGCGGGAGCAGCGGGACCGGCCGGTCTTCGTCGACTACAACCAGATGGCCCGCGACCACACCGTGACCTCGGCGTACTCGATCCGGCCCACGCCGCGCGCGTTGGTGTCCGCGCCGCTGGACTGGGCGGAGTTGGACGACGCGCGGCCGGAGGACTTCGACGTGGTCAGCCTGCCGGCGCGGTTCGCCGAGCGGGGCGACCCGCACGCGGGCCTGGACGAGCGCCGGTTCTCCCTGGAGCCGCTGCTGGAGCTGGCCGACCGGGAGGGCCTGGAGGCGCCGCCCGAGCGGTAGCGCGTCACTGCCAGGGGCTCAGCGTCCCGTCGAACTCCTCGAAGACCAGCCAGGTCCGGGTCGACAGCACCCCGGCGATGCTCTGCACCCGGTCCAGCACCACGTCCCGCAGCGTGGCGTTGTCCGGCGCGCGGACCAGGGCCAGCACGTCGTGCTCGCCGCTGAGCAGCGCCGCGTGCTCGATGTAGCGGACCCGGGCCAGCTCGGCGGACACCTCGCGCCAGGTGTTCTGCTCGATGGTCAGCGCGATGTACGCCGAGGTGCCCAGCCCGGCCGGCTCGGGCGCCACCTGGGCCCGGAACCCGGTGATCACCCCGTCGCGCAGCAGCCGCTCCACCCGGGCGTACGCGTTGGTGCGCGAGACGTGCACCCGTTCGGCCAGCGTACGGATGGAGAGCCGGGCATCCTCGGCCAGTTCGCGCAGGATCCGCCGGTCGACCTCGTCGAGCGGCCCGGCCGAACGTCCCGTTCCGCCCGCCGTGCCCGGTGTGGTTCCGGTCTCCTGGCTCATGAAGCCCGCCTTCCAGTGCCATTCGTCCCGCGTTCACGGCGGTTGTTGAGTCAATCATCCGACAGCGGAAGCATAGGGCCACCACACGTCCAGGAGGGCCCCGCCGTGACGACCACACCCCAGGCGGTCCGCAGGGCATCCCCGCGCACCCGCCGGCCGGCCACCCCGGCCGCTCCCGACCCCTCCGACGGTCTGCTGCCGAAGAGCGAGCCGGTCAGACTGCTGAGCCCGGACGGCACCCCGCTGCCGGCCCGGGACGACTACCCGGAGCCGCCGGTCGAGGCGCTGCGCGAGATGTACCGCCGGATGGTCGTCGGCCGTCGCTTCGACGTCCAGGCCACCGCGCTGACCAAGCAGGGCCGGCTGGCCGTCTACCCGTCCTCGCGCGGCCAGGAGGCCTGCCAGGTCGGCGGCGTGCTGGCGCTGCGCGACACCGACTGGGTGTTCCCCACCTACCGCGAGTCGATGGCGCTGACCGCGCGCGGCATCGACCCCGTCGAGGTGCTCACCCTGCTCCGCGGCGACTGGCACTGCGGGTACGACCCGACCGCCGTGCACACCGCGCCGCAGTGCACCCCGCTCGCCACCCAGTGCGTGCACGCCGCCGGGCTGGCCTACGGCGAGTCGTACCAGGGGCGGGACACCGTGGCGCTGGCCTTCATCGGTGACGGTGCCACCAGCGAGGGCGACTTCCACGAGGGGGTCAACTTCGCCGCCGTGTTCAAGGCCCCGGTCGTCTACTTCGTGCAGAACAACAAGTACGCGATCAGCGTGCCGCTGTCCCGGCAGACCGCCGCGCCGAGCCTGGCCTACAAGGGCGTCGGCTACGGCGTGCCCAGCGAGCAGGTCGACGGCAACGACCCGGTGGCCGTGCTCGCCGTGCTCACCCGGGCCGTCGAGCACGCCCGGGCCGGCCGGGGGCCGTACCTGGTGGAGGCGCACACCTACCGGATGGAGCCGCACACCAACGCCGACGACCAGACCCGCTACCGGGACGCCGAGGAGGTCGAGGCGTGGCGGGACCGCGACCCGATCGCCCGGCTGGAGGCGTACCTGCGGAACCGGGGCGTGCTGGACGACGCCGCGGTCGCGGCGATCGCCGAGGAGGCCGAGGCGTACGCCGCCGCGCTGCGCGACCGGATGAACGCCCAGCCCGAGGTCGACCCGCTCAGCCTCTTCGACCACGTCTACGCCGAGCCGACCCCGCAACTGGTCGAGCAGCGCGAACAGGTCCGGGCCGAGCTGGCCGCGACCCGCGCCGAGGAGGGGGACGCCTGATGGCCACCATGACCATGGCGAAGGCGCTCAACGCCGCGCTCGCCGACGCGATGCTGGACGACGAGCGGGTGGTCGTCTTCGGCGAGGACGTCGGGCAGCTCGGCGGCGTCTTCCGGATCACCGACGGGCTCCAGGCCCGGTTCGGCGACAAGCGCTGCTTCGACACCCCGCTCGCGGAGGCCGGCATCGTCGGCTTCGCCGTCGGCCTGGCCATGTCCGGGCTGCGCCCGGTGGTCGAGATGCAGTTCGACGCGTTCGCGTACCCGGCGTTCGAGCAGATCGCCTCGCACGTGGCGAAGCTGCGCAACCGGACCCGGGGCGCGCTCAGCGTGCCGATCGTCATCCGGGTGCCGTACGCCGGCGGCATCGGCGGCGTGGAGCACCACTGCGACTCCTCCGAGGCGTACTACGCGCACACCCCGGGCCTGAAGGTGGTCACCCCGGCCACCGTCGAGGACGCGTACTCGCTGCTGCGCGAGGCGATCGACGACCCGGACCCGGTCGTGTTCATGGAGCCGAAGAAGCTCTACTTCTCCAGCGCCGAGGCGGAGCTGCCGGCCCGGACCGCGCCGTTCGGAAAGGCGGTCGTGCGCCGCGCCGGCACCGACGCCACCCTCGTCGCGTACGGGCCGGCGGTGCCGGTCGCGCTGGAGGCCGCCGAGGCCGCCCGCGAGGAGGGCTGGGACCTGGAGGTGGTCGACGTGCGCACCATCGTGCCGTTCGACGACGCCACCGTCACCGCCTCCGTACGGAAGACGGGCCGCTGCGTGGTGATCCAGGAGGCGCAGGGCTTCGCCGGGGTCGGCGCGGAGATCGCCGCCCGGGTGCAGGAGCGCTGCTTCCACGCCCTGCACGCCCCGGTGCTGCGGGTGTCCGGGCTGGACATCCCGTACCCGGCGCCGATGCTGGAGCACACCCACCTGCCCTCGGTGGACCGGGTGCTGGACACCGTGGCCCGCCTCCAGTGGGACGACCAGCCGGACGAGCGGTGGGTGGCGGCATGAGCGAACGCACCGAGCGAAGCGAGGGCCGTGAGGGCATGCCCGGCCGGCACGGCATGAGCGAACGCACCGAGCGAAGCGAGGGCCGTGAGGGCATGCCCGGCCGGCACGGCATGACCACCGCGACCGGGACCCGCGACTTCCTCCTGCCCGACCTGGGCGAGGGGCTGAGCGAGGCGGAGATCGTCGAGTGGCGGGTCGCCGTCGGCGACGTGGTCACCGTGGACCAGACGGTGGTGGAGGTGGAGACCGCCAAGGCCGTGGTCGACGTCCCCTGCCCGTACGCCGGCCGGGTCGTCGCCCTGCACGGCGCGGCGGGTGAGGTCCGCCCGGTGGGCCAGCCGCTGGTCACGATCGCGCCGCTGGACGGCGACGGCGGCGACGACCCGCACGCCACCTACCGCGAGGAGGAGCGGGCCGGCTCCGGCAACGTCCTGATCGGGTACGGCACCGGCCACGGCGGCTCGGGCCGGCGGCGGCGCCGCCCCCGGCTGGCTCTCGCCCCGGAGCCCACGGCCGGT